>JACQUM010000131.1 GCA_016210295.1 Chloroflexota bacterium
CGGAGGCTGGCGCTCTATCCACCTGAGCTACAGGGGCACGCTCCTTACCCCATGATAGCCGCCAAGGTCGCCCGCTCACAAGCGGCCCCTTTCGTCGAGCACGATGCAGCCATGCGCCGCTACGGGGGTTCAGGTGGGTATACAATAATGGGACTCAAGACAGGGGGCGGCGCCGCCGCAAGAAAGGAGCAACCGTGGCCGACTATAAATACATCACCTACGAAACCCTGGAGCAGGGCACCATCGCCCGTGTCTATCTGAATCGGCCCCAGACGCGGAACGCGCAGAACCTGGGGCTCCTGCGGGAGCTGAACGATGCCTTTCTCGCGGCCGAGGCCGACGACCAGGTGCGCGTCGTCATCTTAGGAGGGCTCGGCCCCGCCTTCTCTTCGGGTCACGACCTGGGCAGCCCGGAGGCCCAGCAAGAAGCGGCGCAGATTCGGACCTCCAAGCTAGGCGCCGAAGCCCGGACGCGGCGGGAGTGGGACTACTACCTGGCCTACAGCCAGCGTTGGCGGGACTTGAGGAAGATCACCGTCGCCCAGGTGCAGGGCTACTGCCTGGCGGCGGGGCTCATCTGGCCTGGTGCTGCGACCTCATCGTCGCGGCGGAGAACGCCGTCTTCGCCGACGTCGTAGGCGCCCGCCTCGGCATGTGCGGGGTGGAGTACTTCGCCCATCCCTGGGAGTTCGGCCCGCGAAAGGCCAAGGAGTTGATGCTCACCGGCGATTCCATGGGCGCCGAGGAGGCCTACCGTTTAGGGATGGTGAGCAAGGTGTTCCCGCCAGACAAGCTGGAGGAGGAGACCCTGAACTTTGCCCGGCGCATCGCCAGGCTGCCTACGGCAGCAGCCCTGATGGTCAAGGAGTCCGTCAACCAGACCCAGGACATCCAGGGGTTCTCCAACGCCCTGCGGGCCTGCTTCAGCCTTCACCAGCTCAACCATGCCCACTGGGCCGAGGTGACAAAGGGTGCGGCTGCATACGGAACGCCGGAGTTCGGCGTCCCGTCGCCACAGCAGTGGCCTCGCCTGCGAGAGGCGGAGAAGAGCTCCAGCGGCTTCGTCGCCTCCACCTAAGGTTGCGGTCCCCGAAAAAGGAGCCAAATTGTCATTGCGAGGAGTCCTTCCGTGGAGGGACGCCAAAGCAATCTGGCGGGGAGAGTGGAGCGCCACCCCAGAGTGCCACGGCCCCGCTTGTCGGGCCTCGCAATGACAGAGGCAATCCTCTCAATACCCTGCTAAGGATGGGGGGAGGCTGTAGGCGTCCCTTTCGGCCTCTGGCGAAGCCCGGAGCCCTCTCGCTGGAAGAGGGGAACAAGGAGCACGGGTGCAAGCAAGGTAGTCGCTGCCGTCATCAGGATGGAAACGCCGAAGAGCTCCGGCCCGATCGTGTTCGTCACGAGGCCAACGCCGGCGATGATGAGGGCGACCTCTCCTCGGGGGAGCATTCCTATGCCGATCCGGCTCGCTCCCGTGAGGTTGAAGCCCACGGCCAGCGCCGGCAACCCACAGCCAACAATCTTGCCGACGATGGCGCCCGCCGTGATGACCAGGCCCAACGTTAGAACGCCAACCATGGCCGGGACGTTCACCAGCATGCCCATGACGACGAAGAAAATGGGCACCAGAGCCTGGTAGACCGCCGCCACTGGCTCTTCCAGGCGTCGTGCGAGCTGAGTGCCCGATAGGGCAAGGCCGATCGAGTATGCCCCGATGATCATGGCGAGGCCAAAGCTCTCCGCGAGGGCCGATGCGAGGAAAGCCAGGGCAAGCGATAAAGCCAGGTTCGCTCCTTGAACCTGGAACCTGCTTATGACGGCGGAGATGAAGCGGGAGAGGGCGATCCCGCCGACGAGCAGGACCAGCCAGAAGCCAACCGCCTTCACGCCGACCAGCGCCACGGCTGCCGGGGCAACGCTCTCGCCTCCACCCATGCCGACAACGATGGTGAGCACAAGGATGCCCAAAACGTCGTCCACGACCGCCGCACCGAGAACAGTCACTCCCTCCGGGGTGTCCAGGCGGCGCAGGTCGCTCAAGACCCTGGCCGTGATGCCCACGGAAGTCGCCGTGCTGACCGCCCCCATGAAGAGCGCCGTCGGGTGCAAGGGATCGGGGGCGAACCCGAGGAGGACGGTCGAGGCATCGGCCAGGAGGAAAGGCAAGACGACGCCTCCGACGGCCACCGCCGTGGCCTGGGGAGCGAAGCGGAAGAAACGCCCGAGGTCTGTCTCCAGCCCGGCTACGAACAGGAGAACGATGGAGGCCACCTGGGCGAAGGCGTAAAGCTCGTTGGAAACGGGGATGAACCCTTCGTTCTCCTTGAGAAGCGGGAATAGTGGCCCCCAGGTGCCCAGAAAGAGGGGGCCTATCTCCAAAGGGAGCGTCACAGCCCCCAGGGCGAAAGGGCCGATGAGAACGCCGGCCAGGAGCTCTCCCAGGACTGAAGGCTGGTGGAAGATACGCTCGGCGATCTCGCCGAAGACCTTCGCCGCCACGAGGATCACGGCCAGCTGAAGCACAAGCCGGGTGACGATCTCCCTGATCCCCTCTTCCATCCCTCCTCCCGGTCAATCAGCGTACCCAGTGGGTGGGTTTACCCTCCCCTGCTGCTGAGGGACTCGCATTGACGGTCGTGCCGCGATGTCACTGTCGGTCTAAGGCGGGCCGCTGGCTCTTCAGGCTGGCGGGAGTCACGGCGCCCGCGGAGAAGACGAAAGCCATGGCCTCCTGAAATGTCAGGTCGGTGTCATACACCTGGTCCACGGGCAGGATGGCCACCCAACCCGTCTGGGGCGTGGGCACTGAGGGAATGTAGACGACCGCCATCGGCTCGCCTGCGGCGCCCTTGGTCGTCCCCATTCGGAATCCGATGGTCCAGGAGCCCAGACGCGGGAACTCCAGGAGGACGACACGTCTCCCGCCGGAGGTCTGGTTGATCCGAGTAAGGACCTCCGCCAGTCCCTTCGCCGCTGCGTAGAAGGTGTTGACCAGAGGCACCCGGAGAAGCGACTCTTGCGCGAACGTCACGAGTCTCCTACCCAGGACGTTGGCGGTGAAGAGTCCCACAAGGTAGATGAGCAACAGCAGGACGAGGAGGCCGACCCCGGGGATTCTCTGCCCGACGAGGAAGGATATCCACGGCTGAAGCAGCCCGTCGATGACCATGAAGAGGAACACGAGGACGGTGAGGGTGGCCGCGACGGGGATCACCAGGAGAAGCCCAGCCAGGAACGTCTGCTCTAGGTGTGCCCACACGTTACGCCTGACTTTACCCGGGTGCATCTTTTCGATCATCGCTCGCCCCATCTCTGTTTTCAAAATCGGAGTATAGCGATCCCTCTCTGCTCCTTGTATCGCTCGAAGATCTCGGGAGTGTCGTCGGGAAGAGAGGCATTGGAGGTCCAGGAGGCCTGTAAGCCGGGTTCTGTATCCCAACACGAGGTTGGGATGGCGGCCATCTCTCTGGCCCCGATGTTGCCATCGGGATCTAGCAGCCTACCCGGGGGTTGCGGGCCGAGCACCCTGTCCCGATATCCTGTATCAGGACACCCCTCTATTTGGCCTTGCTCCGGGTGGGGTTTATCCAGCGACGTGTCACCACGCCGCCGGGTGCGCTCTTGCCGCACCGTTTCACCCTTACCCCGCTGACGCGGGGCGGTCTGGTCTCTGTGACACTTTTCCGTCGGGTTGCCCCGCCTGGGCGTTACCCAGCACCCTGCTCGGTGGAGCCCGGACTTTCCTCCCGCCCGGCTTCCCGGACGAGCGGCCACCCGGCCCCCTGGACCCTCCGTCCCATTATAGCGCGTCAGCAGCCTTTCTCGGGTTGCATCGCCCTCTCCGAACGGCGTCCAAAGCTCGGTCGGCCAACCGGTCTGCCAGGACGTTCTGCTCCCGTGGTACGCGGGTGAGAGGAACGGAGTCAAAACTCTGAGGGAACGCCTGAGGCTCCTCGAAGAGGGGAGGCAAGTTTTCCGCGCGTAGTCGGTATCTTCTCTGGAGCTGGCGAATCAAGAGCTCCGAGTCGGCTTGCACCTCACGGCTTCGTACCTCGCCGCAGCCGAACTTCCACGTGGCCCTCTCGCACCACCACCCGCTCCACACAGCTCTGAAGGAGACGGCGCAGAGCTCTTCTCTGCTCCGCCTCACGCTTGTCTCGGGCCGGAGCGAGAAGGGGATATGCCCGGAGCCGCAACTCCCGCAAGGAGAGCATCTTCTCGGCGGCCTGCCGCACCAGGGAGCGCACCCGTGCCGCGTTGGGAGTCTCCTGCGGGGGAAGAAGAGGCGGGATGGCCTCGGGCGAAAGGTCCACGATGCCTTTGACACGCCTCAGGACGCTCTCTTCCAACTCTTCGGCTTGACGGGTGTGGTAGGAGCAGCGCCCCTGATTGGTCGCCGCCCCGCACTGGTAGTAGCGATACGACTGGTGCTGCACCGTGCCGTCCTTTCGGCGCCACGTCTGCCGTCGCGTCACGCCGATCATCCGGCTCCCGCAAGCCCCGCAGACGGCGATGCCGGAGAGGAGATAAGGGGAGCCGCGTCCGTGTCCAGCGTGGAGGGCCTGGGTGTTCAGCCGCTCCTGGACACGTCGGAACGTCTCTGCCGAGACGATAGCAGGGTGGTTCCGCGGGACGATCACTCCCCAGCGGGCGTACCTGCCGGTGTAGGTCCGGTTCCGCAGGATGTCCCGGACGGTCACCATGCTCCAGGGGCCACCTCGCCGCGTGTGGTGCCCCGCGCCGTTCAGCTCCTTCACGATCGTGCGGATTCCCTGCTTTTGGAGAGACCGCTCGAACATCAGGCGGACCAGGGGCGCCTCCTCCCCCACCTCCCGGAGCTGGCCATCCGGCCCGGCTCGGTAGCCATAGGGAGGCTTGCCCTGTCCCAGGCCTCGCACTGCTTTCGACTTCAACGTCTCGCGGATCCGATGGACGCGCTGGGCGGTGCCGCCACGAAAGGCGTCTAGCGCCTCCTCCAGCGAGTCGTGCTCGTGCCCGTGAAGAAGGATGGGATGCCCGCCGAGGGCCTCGACATAGAGCAACCGGAGAGGATACTCCTGCGGGTTCGTGCCTAAAGAGTCAAGCCCGTCCAGCAAAACCTCCCCTCCCGGAGGGGTGTCCGCTAGCCAGCGGAGGAGACGAGCATAACCCTCCTCCTCGGGGCGCAGGACAAGGGCCACGGAGGCGCCTCTCCGGCGGGCTATCTCCTGGAGCTCGTCTTCCGGAAGGCGCGTCAAGGCGATGGTATCCACAGGCTCACCACCAGAATCGTTGACTTTTCACGCTTCGGTTGAACCATACGCGCTACCGCGCGAGCTGTCAATGGCTGTCGCAAGAGCGAAAAAGGAGGGAACCCGAATCGTCCGGGTTCCCTCCTCGCTACCGGCAATCGATCTACGCGTTACAAGGCGAACGGGACGCTCAGCTCCTTGCTGATGCTCTCCAGCCACTGGACCACCTCCCTGTGCAGGGGGATGCCCTTGGTGCTCCTCTCGGCGGATTCTTCCGCCTCCAGCTGGCCGGGATAGATGACGCGGTCGTGGCCCACGGCCGGGGGCGTGGACGCCAGGTTCTGAAGGAAGGCGTCCATCATCTTCTTGAACTCTTCCACGGGGGTGAAGCTGGCGATGTTGTAGGCGGCGACGAAGTGGCGGGCATCGCCGCGTTCCTTCTGAATCATGGCGAAGCCGCCGCCCGAGAGAACGCCGCACAGGATCTCGACCATGGCCGCCAGGCTGTACCCTTTGTGGGACCCCATCTCCCGAGTCCCTCCAAAGGGAAGGATGTAGAACTCGGCGTTGGGCGGCATGGCGCGCTCTGGAATGGGGCCAGGCTCGGTGACGATGCTTCCGTCTTTGCGAGCGATCCAGTTGCCCGGAATGCTCGCCCCCAGCCGCCGTCCGATGCCGAGCTTGTTCCCCGCCACGATGCTCGTTGCCCAGTCCAGGACGAAGGGCGGCATCTCTTTCGCCGGAACGGCGTAGGACACCGGGTTGGTCCCCAGCCGGACCTCCCTTCCGAAAGTGGGCAGCACAGAAGGACCAACCGCCGTGAGGGCCATCCCAATCATGTCATGAGGCAGGGCGCGCATGGAGTGGTAGGAGGCCATGCCGAAGTGGCGGCCGTTTCTCATTGTCACGGCAGCCATCCCCGTCTTCCCGGCCTTTTCGATGGCGATGTCCATGGCCTTGGGGGCAATGATGATGCCGAGGCCGCGGTCACAGTCCACGGTGGCGGCGGAGGGCGCCTCTTTCACGATGCGCCACTGGGGGCGAGGGTTAATGCTCCCGTTCATGTACCCGTCGATGTAGTAGCGGAGCATGTTGGAGACGCCGTGGCTGTCCACCCCGCGCAGGTCCGCCGTGACCAGACAGTCGGCCCCGAGCTTGGCGTCTTCCTCTGGCACATTGACCCTGACAAGCAGGTTGGCCACCGTCTTTCGCAGGTTCTCGTGATTGACGCGGACGGCGTCCTCTTCCTTGATGTGGAACTGTTCCAGCGGCATTGTGGATACCTCCCTCGTTCGACTCTGTGTCTCGCTGCTCTGCGCCTCGTCCCTCCGACCTACCAAGCCACGGGGATGCTCAGCTCCCTGCAGATGTCCTCCAGCCACTGCACCACTTCCCTATGAAGCGGGATCCCCTTCACCCGCCGTTCCTTCTCCTCCTCCGCCTCCACCTGGCCGGGGTAGATGACGCGGTCATGGCCCACGGCGGGTGGGGTGTTCTTGAGACCTTGAAGGAACGCGTCCATGGACCGCTTGAACTCGTCCACGTCGGTGAAGCTGGCGATGTTGTAGGCGCCGACGAAGTGCTTGGACATGCCAGGGGTGATAGTGGCGTAGCCAGACCCAGAGAGGATGCTGCACAGGATATCCACCAGGGCCATTAGACTGTACCCCTTGTGGGAGCCCATCTCCCGCGTCCCGCCGAAGGGAAGGAGGTAGTATTCCCCCTGGGCCGGTACGGGGCCGGGCTCGGTGATGATGCTCCCATCTCTCCTAGCGATCCAGTTTCCGGGGATGGTCGCCTTGAGTCGCCTGCCGATCTCCAGCTTGTTCCCCGCCACCATGCTGGTGGCCCAGTCCATGACAAAGGGCGCCTCTTCCTTCGCCGGGACGGCGTAGGCGACGGGGTTGCTCCCCAACCGGGGCTCCCTCCCGAAGGTGGGGAGGATGAAGGCGCCCACGGCCGTCATGCACATCCCGATCATGTCGTGGCTGAGGGCGCGCATGGCGTGGTACGAGGCCATTCCCAGGTGACGGCCGTTGCCCATGGTGACGGCGGCTACACCCGTCGTGTGCGCCTTCGCGATGGCGATGTCCATGGCCTTGGGGGCGATCATGATGCCCAGGCCGCGATCACAGTCGATGGTGGCGGCCGAAGGGGCCTCGTGAACGATGCGCCACCGGGGACGGGGATTGATGGTCCCCTGGTTGTAGCCGTTCACGTAGGACTTCAGCATATTGGAGACGCCGTGGCTGTCCACGCCCCGCAAGTCTGCCATCACCAGGCAGTCGGCCCCCAGTTGGGCATCGTCCTCGGGGACGCCGAGCTTCTCGAAGATGACGGCCACCGTCGCGCGCAATCTCTCGTGCCGGACACGAATGGCGTCCTCTTCCTTGATGTGGAACTCTTCCAGCGCCATCGCGGCTCCCCCCCAAGACGATTGTGCCAAGCGTATCACCCTTTTACGCTCGTTGTCACCCCCCTCTCTGGGAGCGCTTTACCAATGGGTGGGCGAAGGCGGGTTTGGCAGGCCGCAGGGGAGGCACTACACTGGTTTGCAGGAGGAGCGATGGCCCGCACTCGGCAGTCCCGGCGCCCGCCGGAGGGCTCCGGTCAACGTTTGGCCCTTCGCCTCACGGACATGGCCTATGAAGGCCAAGCCCTGGGCCGCCTCGACGGGAAGGTCGTCTTCGCCTCCTACGGCATCCCCGGCGAAGAAGTCGTCGCGGAGGCGAGGGAAGAGCACCGCCAGTACACCACCGCACAGGTCGTGGAGGTTCGGACGCCGTCGCCTTACCGCGTGGAGCCCCGGTGTCCTCACTTCGGAACCTGTGGCGGCTGCCAGCTTCAGCACATCGCCTATCCTCACCAACTCGAGCTGAAGAGGCGGGTCGTCGGGGAGCAACTGCGGCGGATAGGAAAGTTCGTCCGTCCGCCCGTCTCCCCTGCCCTCCCCGCGCCCGACCCCTGGCACTACCGCAACCACGCCCGATTCACCGTGGGGCGGGAGGGCCGCCTGGGCTACGCCCACTGGCACACCCAGCGTTTCGTCCCCATCGACCATTGCTACATCGCGCACCCCTGGATCAACGCGGCCAAGATAACGCTTGATGGGGTGGACCGGCGCCTCCACCAGATCGCCCTTCGCTACGGCACGAACACCGGCAGCTATATCGTCCACCCTCCCCTACCGAACGTCTCCGACTATTCCTCAGGCCAGCCGTGGTACGAGGAGAGCCTCTTCGGCGTACGTTTCCGTGTCTCCGCGGCCTCCTTCTTCCAGGTCCACACCGCCCAGGCAGAGCGCCTGGCTGCCCTCGTGCGGGACCGTCTCTCCCTCCGGGGCACCGAGTTTGTGGTGGACGCCTACGCCGGCGTCGGTACCTTCGCCGTCCTCCTGGCCCCCTTCGCCGCCCGCATCCTGGCCATCGAAGAGTCAGCCGCGGCGGTGCGGGACGCGGAAGCGAACGTTGAGGGCCTCGGGAACGTCCGGATTCTCGAGGCGAAGACGGAGACCGCCCTGGAAGAGCTGAAGGAGCGTCCAAATGCCGTGATCCTGGACCCGCCTCGCGCAGGCTGCGAGCCCCAGGCCCTCCAAGCCCTCGTTCGCCTGCGGCCGGAGAGGATCGTCTACGTCTCGTGCGACCCGGCGACCCTGGCGCGAGACCTCCACATCCTGGTCATGGGCGGCTTCCGCCTCGAGGACGTCACCCCGATAGACATGTTCCCGCAAACCTATCACGTCGAGTGCGTTGCTAGTCTGGTCCTTGGCACGTCTGGAGACCTCCTCCTGGCCTCTACTTCACCCAGGCGCGTCGAATTGCTCGGACGCCTAGGTGTACCCTATCAAGCGTTTGTACCCCCGGTCGAAGAGACCAGGGAGATCGGACAGGAGGCGACGCAGCGGGCCGAAGAGAACGCTCGGCGGAAGGCCGTGGCCATCGCATCCCAGGCCGCGATGACGACCGTTGGCTTGGACACACTCGTCGTCTCCGGAGATGGCGAGGTGTTGGGCAAACCGCAGGACGCGGCGGAGGCTCGCCGCATGCTGCAGAAGCTCCGCGGACAGGGGCATACAGTGGTGACAGGCGTGGCGGTGGCGCGGCCGGGTGGGGCCCCGGTGCACAGTGCCTCCTTGACCAGCCGGGTGCATATGCGGGAGTATGCGGATAGGGAGATAGAGGCCTACATCGCCACCGGCGATCCGATGGACAAGGCTGGCGCCTACGCCGTCCAGGACGGGTCCTTCCACCCTGCCGCCTCGGTGGACGGTTGCTATCTTAACGTCGTCGGCTTGCCTCTCTGCCTCCTGGACCGTCTCCTACGGGAGAGTGGGCACCCGCTTTCTCCCACGGCGTGTCCCGCGGAAGCGCCGCGCTGCCTCTACTGCGCGGCGGACCGCCTGTCCCAAGGGTGACGATCCGTGCCCTTGCAGGACATCGCCGTCCTTCTCATGCGATGGGGGCACGTCCTTGCCGCTGTTGGATGGATCGGTGGGAACATCTTCTACTTCGCCGTTCTGCGGCCCATCCTTCGGGATGCCTCCGTCCCGGGGCTCGGCAATCGGCTGGGAGGCGAATTCAAGGGCATGGTGGAGCTCTCCATCTGGCTCCTCCTGATCACGGGGGCGGTGTTGCTCTTCGATCGGATCGCCGGCCCCGTCAGGCTAGGCTACGCCATCGTCCTGGCTGCGAAGCTCGGCCTCTCCAGCCTCATGTTCCTCACCGCCTTCTCCCTGGGCCGAAGGGGGCCGCAGAGGCGCGCCTCGCCTCTGGAAGGAAGATGGGCGGAGCTGCTGCCGGAAGGCATCGCTCGGCGACTGGGTGGGCTTAGCGGGGCCTGGGACCGCCTCTTCTCGCCCACCAACCTGCTCCTTGTCCTGGGGCCGGTGGTCATCCTCCTCTCCCTCGCCCTTCGGCTGTTCACCTAACGAGGGTGCTGAAAAACCCCTTCGACCATCCCCCTGCCCCCCTTCCTGGCCAGGAAGAGGGTGGGAAGCGTATCTGGGGGACACCCCCAAGCCCCTGCCAATCCCGACGCTCGGGACTGGACTCCCCTTTTTGCAGCACCCTGCTATCCCAGGAAGTGCCGCAACTGGGCCGCCTCCGTGATGAGGGTCGAGAGGTCATGGCCGCTCTCCGTGGCCTGCTCGTAGATCCGGGAGGTCAGGCGGCGGTGCTCCGGAGAGGGCTCGTACTTCACAAAGTCCAGGGCACCTTTCAAGCCGGGCAGGAGGCGAAAGAGGATATCCTCGTTGCAGTACGTGAGGGCTCGCTGGAGGTCCTTGGTGAAGCTCTCGTCGCTCCGGAGATAGTCGAGGTCCGACTTCGTGAGCGACTCCAGGCCAATGACCTCCGGCGGGACCCCCAGGGAGTAGAGGGCGGCGCAGAAACCGATGGCCCGCGGAAGCCGAACCTTGCCCACATCCCGCGAGTAGCCGAAGAGCCCGATATGCAGCTTCCGTCTCCTGCGAAGGGGAACGAACTCTGCGACCTTGTTGATGAGGCCGGCCAGCTTCTCCACGTGAGCCTGGTAGACAGGCGTGAATGCGCCGATGATCTCCTTCGAGCGCTCCTCCAGGACCGGGCGCGGGGCCTGTCTTCTTGTCGCCTCGATCTTGTCCACAGCCTGCCGAACAACCTCGAAGGGATAGTCGTACTTGAAGGCCGACTGAATAGTGAAGGTCTGGACGCTGGGATAGCTCGCCAGACAGTTATCCACGTTCTCGGGCGTGAAGTTGCCCCGGAAGGGCACGGAGCCCACGCCGAGGATGGGGTACAGAGGAACGCCCGTCTTCTGCTCCAGGGCCCACAGCCGCTGGAGGGCGATCTCCACGCTGAGCACGGCGCTCACGTAGCCGTAGTTCAACGCGGGGTCGCTGCGGGCGAGGAAGACGCGGAGGTAGGCTGGATCATCGTCAGCGAGGCAGCCCTCGATGAGGGAGTCAACCGTCAGCAGATGGGCAAGGTCTTCAACCAGAGGGATGACGTGGATGGAGTCTGGCTTGAACTCCCCGATCCACTGAGAGACGGTGATGTCCCCCTCGTTGATGGGCTGGTTCCCCTTGCCGACGATGAAGTTCCTGTAATAGCGGCTAATCCTGCTCAACTCCTGGGCCGAGGTCGTCATGGGCAGGATCACCTCGAAGATGGGGGCAATGTCGCGGCCATAGAAGTCCCGGGCGACGTCGAAGCTACGGGGTATGCTCTCCAGCGTCTCTAAAAGCACCTTGGCGTCGCTCCGCTCAAAGGCCGGATTAGGGACTCGCGGCGTGAGGAAGCATTCCTCTCCGAGAGCATGTCGGCGAAAGAACTCCTCGTCCCGAGTCAGGAGCTTCCGCACCACGTGGGAATCCACCTCTTTGCCTTCGAAGTCCCACATCTGCTCGTCCAGGCCCAGGTGGGAATAGCTGTAGAAAGCCTCGTCCACCTCGGCCTCTCCTTCGACGACTGCGGAGGCGGAGAAGAACGGAAAGCGGGCGTTATCGGGGTGCTGGGTGCCCATGCAGCGGGGAATCTTCACGGTGTGCTCCTATTCTTGCTCCCTTTGCGCTTCACTCGCCTTACCGAATTCCCGCGCGTGGAAGAAGGCGACGCGATGGCGGCAGAAACAGTGCCCTATGCCCGCAGGTCCGCATAGAGGGTCTCTGCCTCGGCTGGCACACATAAACTCCAAGGACGGAACGTTCGTTCCATGATAGCGGGAGGGGAGGAGTGCCACAAGTGCTCGTGGAACTGCTTTGTCGGTCAATCACCCATCAAAGGGGCGCGCGGATACGATCCCAGCAACCGAATCCGCCGGCAGAGCACTCCCCTGCCCTTCTCCATAAGCCGATAGGTCTCAGCCATGGAGGCCTCGTGGATGTGGCCGAGGAACTCGATGTAAAAGGCATATTCCCAGAGGCCGCTGGCGCGGTCCAAACGGAGGGGCCGCGACTGGAGCATGGTGGCGTTGAGGCCCTTCTCCGCGAAACGGGAGAGGACCATCGCCAAGGCCCCGGGCCGGTTCTCGACCTCCAGGAGAAAGGCCGTCTTGTCGTTCCCTGTCGGCGGCGGCGTGGCGCCGAGACCGAAGACCCAGAAGCGCGTCGCGTTCCCGCGCCCGTCTTCCAGGTTCCGTCGCAGGATGGGCAGGCCGTAGATCTGGGCGGCCATATCCGTCGCCAGGGCGGCGGCCCCCTCCTCTCCCGCCGCCCGCTGGGCGCCGCGCGCGGTGCTCACCTCTCGCACCAGCTCCAGCTCGCGGCCCAGCTCGCGCTCCAGCGCCTGCAGGTGTCGGCGACACTGCTGCAACGCCTGCTCGTGGGAGTAGACGCGGCGGACCTCTTCCAATGGCCCCCGCGACACGAGATGGTGATGAATGGGGAGCATCACCTCCGCGACGACGCTGATCTCCGCCGTTCCGTACAAGGCATCGAAGGTGGTCCCCACGGTCCCCTCAAAGAGGTTCTCCACCGGGAAAACGGCGTAGTCGACTTCGCCGCGCTGGACTGCGCGGAAGGCGGAGTCCGTCAGCATGGGTATGTAGGTGGCGTCGGGACCGAAGTGGCGAAGGGCAGCGAGGTGGGTGAAGGTCCCTTCGGGCTGGAGGAAAGCGACGCGTTGAGGCACGTTATCCTTCCGTCTTCTCACCGATCGTGAGGCGGACGTAGCCCCGCTTCCCCACCTTGGCGATGGCCCCAGCGACCTGGCCGACGTCTAGCTCGATAGTGGGGTCCTCCACCTTCTCTCCGTTCAGCCGGAAACCGCCTTGCTGGAGAAGGCGGCGCGCTTCGCTTCTGCTGGATACCAGTCCTGTCGCCACCACGATGTCCACAGGAAGGAGCCTGCCCTCTCGAGCCAGGTCGCTGGGCAGGATGATCACGGGGACCTCCTGGGGGAGAGCCTCGTCGCTTATCACGCGATGGAACTCCTCCTGGGCCGCCGCGGCGGCCTCCGCCCCGTGGAACTGCGTCACGATCTCCGAAGCCAGCCGCTCCCGTATGTCCTGAAGGTTATGCTCCTTCTGTAGGCGGCGGTGCACCTCCTCGATCTCCTCCATCGGGACGTCCGTCATCGCGCCCAGGTAGAGGGGGAGGAGCTGGTCGCTGACCAAAGTCAGCTTGAAGAACATGGGCACGGCAGCCTCGGTGAGGTCCACCGAGTTTCCGTATGTCTTGCTCATCTTCCGCCCGTCCAGGCCGGGGATAAGGGGCGTCATGATCACGTGCTTGGTCTTCCCGAGGTACGTCCGCACCAGATCACGACCCACCAGCATGTTGAACATCTGGTCCGTGCCGCCCACCTCCGCGTCCACGTCCATGGCCACGGAGTCATACCCCTGGAGCAAAGGGTACAGGACTTCATGGAGGAAGAGGGGCCGTTGCTCCCCGATGCGGCGCTGAAACATATCCCGTTCGATGAGGCGCTGCACGGTGATAGTGGCGGCGAGACGAATCACTTCGCCAAGGCTCAAGGGGTCGAGCCACTGACCGTTGAAGCGCATCTCCGCCGGGTTCTCCCCGCCAAAGTCCAGGACGTGGGCGGCCTGGTCGGCATAGGAGGCAGCGTTCGCCAGCACTTGCTCATGGGTCAGTTGGGGCCGCGTGGCGGAGCGGCCTGTTGGATCGCCGATGCGCGCGGTGAAGTCCCCAATGAGGAAGATGACCTTGTGGCCATGAATCTGGAACCAACGAAGGACCCGCAGCGAAATGAGGTGCCCGATGTGCAGGAAGGACCCGGTGGGGTCGAACCCCTCGTACACAGTCAGCTGTCTCTCCGAGGCCAGGGCCTTCAGAAGCTCCTCCTCTTCGATGACTCCCTCGACCATGCCCCGCTGCCTGAGAGCATCGAAGGGCCAATCTTTCAACGGGGAGTGAGGGAAAGGCCGCGCCGCAGGCTGCCGGGAGGCGGCAGGCGACGGCTGCTGTGCCGCCGCTCCGCGACCGGGCTTCAGCTCTACGACGGGTTGGCTCGCGTCCAGGAAGAAGATAGCGACATCGTTCGTCAGGGCTTTCTCGACAAGCCGGGCCAGTTCCAGCGTCGCCTGGCGCACCGCCGGTTCCAGGCTGTGAAAACCATCCACCGGAAAGAAGATGGTCCGGCTCTCTTCGGTGACCTTGGACCTCTCCCCCTGGCGCCAGACCCAGCCGCGGGTGCGTACCTCTTCTCCCGTCGCGTAGACGATTTCTCCCTCGGGCACAGCCTCTTCCGAGGCGCTTCCCATCGGGGTGAACCGGTCCCCCGGGCGGGCCTGCCGCACCCCGATGTCGCCGGGGAGCCCTTCCAGGTCGTGGGCGCCCACGGGCAGGAGGTGGGAGAGCGAGACCGCGGTGGCGATGTCCACCGCAGAGTTGACGGCCAGCGGTTCCTCGCCTTTCATCAGACGCGTTGCCAGAGCCTCCATGGAGGGGACCATGCGACGGGGGTTGAGGCCAGCGGCCCGAAAGGCTTCCCGCCAGCGGGCGATGTGAGGGTGCGTCTCCGGGTCCCTTCCCACCAGTGCCTTCCGGCACGCGGCGATGGCCTGGGCCCGGGCCTCTACCACAGCAGGTTTCCGCCCGTGGTTGTCGACGTTCCACGCCACCACGGCGCCGACCACCAGGTCTGGCGCACGCTGGAGAACTTCCGGGCTCAGGATAAACTTCATGGCACCGCGTCCTCTAGCAGGGTGCTGAAAAAGGGGAGTCC
>JACQUM010000134.1 GCA_016210295.1 Chloroflexota bacterium
AGATTGCCGCGGCCCTCCTTCGTCGGGCCTCGCAATGACATTGGCGGTGAAGTTCGGAGACGCCACACTAGTTCTTTCGGTCGTGCAGGCTCTGGTACGCCTCCCAGAGACGCTCCGGAGAAAGCCCCATGTCGATATGTCTCCAGGGAAGAGGCTGAGAAGGGTCTCGGGCGCGCGTATAGTCTGCCGCCGAGTGGCCCAGAGATGCGAAGGCCCGGTGCCACCCCTCCGCCTGGAACGACTCGCTCAGCGTATCGAGGGTGCATCCCGACGCCCAGGCCGCGTAGATGACTTTGCCCAGGCGGCGGTCCCCGCGCGCCAGGGCGCCCTCGATAACCGCCGCCTGGGCGTCCACCCAGGAGACGGCTGCGCCCAGGCGGGCCAGGGCCTTCTTCAAGCCGGGAAGACGCTCGTTCATCAACCCAGGCTCCACCTGGGGAGCCCACTGGAGGGGCGTCTGTGGCCGGGGAACGAAAGGGACCAGACGCACGCGGAGGTGGAGATTCCGCCCCGCAGCCTTTCGGATGCCACCGACCAAGGCGGGGAGAGCCTCCCACTCTTCGCTGTCGGTGGCGGGGTGGCCCAGCAGCGCCGTCAGACGGAGCGTCTTCAAACCGCGTTCCACCGCCACGGCCAGGACCGGCAAAAGGGGTATCGCCTCCGTCTCCACCTTCTTCGCCATGCCAACGTCCGCCGCCACCGGGCCCAGGGAGAGCGTCCACCTCTCGGCCTGGGCAAGCTCCTCCACCAACGATAGCGATAGGTCCTCCAGACGCAAGCCCGAAATGCCGAGGCCCGTGTTCGTCCACCGGCAATGCCGCGCTATGGTACCTACGGTCTCGGCCAGCCCCCGGACGTGACGGAGGCAGTCCCCCGTCACAACCAGCTCCTCAAAGCCCGTGGACTGGAGCAACTCCATCGCCCCATGGAGCGCTTCTTCAGGAGTCCGCTCGCGGGAGGGAGGCACGTGGAACCCGTAGGGGAAGGCAGGGCACGAGAGGTCACAGCCTTGCTGAAGCTCCAACGTCCCGCGGTCTTGCGCGACCGAGAGATACGGGACCGGGGGACGGGTGGGAACGGGAGGAAGACTCGCGGCAAGCACGCGCTGCGTCCTCTCGGGAGCCCCCCCCGCCTCTTCCGCGACGAAGAGGGAGGGGACGTAAACACCGGGGAGCCTCGCCAAGGCCCTCAGGACTTCTTTCCGGTCCTGCCCCGTACGGGACTCTCCATAGACGGCGAGAAGATGAGGAAGGAGGACTTCAGGGTCACCGGCGAGGGCGATGTCGAGGAAATCGGCCAGAGGCTCCGGGTTCAGCATCCCCTCCCCCCACCCAACGACGAGAGGGAACCGGCCGCTCCTCTCCGCCGCGTGGACAGGGACCCCCGCGAGGTCAAGCATGGTGAGGAAGCTGGTATACGTGAGCCCCCGCGCGAGGAAGAAGGCCAGCACCTCAAACTCTGCGAGAGGACGGCGGGACTCCAGGGAGAAGAGGGGGAGACGAGACGACCGAAGGGCAGCCGCCACGTCCGGCCAGGGGGCGTAGACGCGCTCCGCCAGGTAATCGGGCTGCTGGTTCAGACTCTGGTACAAGGAGGCCATGCCCGGGTGGCAGGCCCCCGTCTCGTAGACATCGGGATAGGCGAGACAGACACGCAGACGAACCGAGTCCCACGGCTTGGAGAGGCCGTTCCACTCGCCGCCGGCGTAGCGGCCAGGGCGGATGACGGACCGTAAGACTCTGTCGAGAGAGGCATTCATGTACGTCCGCCATTATAGAGAGGCGGCATGAGCCCCCGCAACGCGCCCACCCGAGAGATCGGTGACGGTGAGAGGGTTTGCCTCTTCTCGGTCGCTCCGAGAACGAGTATAGTCTAGTCCTGCACGCGCCGCCAAACGCACCGATACATTAGCGTTGGCAACTGCAGACATACTGGTCCGATTTCACCATTATCAAAAAAGGCGATAAGCGTGAAGGCTTTTTCGTGGGACTTCCGCCCTGCACTTGTCTTCTCTCTTCTCTCCCTTCTTCCCCTACTACTCGCGGCCTGCGCCACGCCTGCTCCCTCGCCCGTGCCAGCCACGGCCACGAGCGCCGCCGAAGGCCCCGTCCTCTTCCTTGGCACCACCGACCTGGCCGTGGGAGAGAACCGTTTCGCCTTCGCCATCCTCGACCGCAGCGCCGAGGTGACGGAGCCTGTCGCCGACGTCCGGTTCTTCCGGCTCAAAGGGGAGACCGCCTATCTCGCAGGAGAGGCGACAGCCACCTACCGCCAGGCGCAGGCCAAGACTCCCCATATCCACGCCGGCGGAACGGTCCATCTCCACGAGGAAGTCCGCGGCGTCTACATCGTCGATAAAGTCGCCTTTGACGAGCCCGGCCTGTGGGGCGTTCAGGCTCAGGTCACCCCTGCCCAGGGAGGGGAGACCATCGCCGCCGCGCTCGCCTTCCAGGTCAAAGAGAAGAGCGCCACGCCAGCCCTGGGGTCCCTGGCCCCCATCGTGGACAGCCCCACCGCCGCCGATGTCGCCGACCTCTCCGAGATCTGCAGCCGCACGCCCCCGGACGAGATGCACCGTCTCTCCCTCAAAGGGGCGCGGGCCTCCGGCAGGCCCTTCGTCGTCGTCTTCGCCTCCCCCGCCTTCTGCGCCAGCCGGGTCTGCGGGCCCGTCCTGGAGGTCGCCGTCGCCGTTTCCTCCTGGTTTGAGCGCACCATTGACTTCCTCCATGTAGAGCCTTACAATCTCGCCCTAGCGCACACGTCGGGGACCCTCCAGTTGACCGATGTCGCCGTCGCCTGGGGCCTTCCCAGCGAGCCGTGGGTCTTCGTGGTGGACAAGGAGGGGAGGATCGCCGCGAAGTTCGAAGGCATCGTCACCGAGCAGGAGATGAAGAGCGCCCTCGAGGCACTGATCGGCTCCTAGGCTTAGAAGCGTACCCCGAAGGAGGCATCATGCGTTATCGTGTCATCGTCTTGTTCTCCGTTCTCGTTCTTCTCCTCGCCGCCTGTGCTCCCCCGCCGACGCCGACACCGGCGCCAACACCGACACCCGTGCCCCCGAAGCTCCTGATGACCCAGGGTGTCTTCGATGACGTCGCGAAGATCAAGACGGTGGCACAGGCCCTCGCCGCGGGCTATACACCCGAGGCCACTCCCGGGCAGCAGCCGGGGTGCGTTCCCAGCATGGGCAAGCACTACGGCAAGGGACACTACGTGGTGGACGGCAAGCGGTTCCCAGGCCTGATCCTCATGTTCGACAAGAACGACCAACTCCTAGGCTTCGAGCTGGAAAGCCCCACCAAGCAGGCCGCACCTCCCTGGGAGCACCTGCCTCAAGGGCACCCTGGGATGGCGTTCGAGCACTGGACCCTTCACTCGTATTTAGTGGACCCCACGAACGCTTGCTAGAGGCCGTCGGGAAGCTCGCCGAGAGATGGGACCGGGGGGAGCCCAAGGTGACTTGGGCTCCCTCTCCGGGCTCCTGGTAGCCTTTTGGAGCGGGGGGCCTGGGGATGGTTCCCGCGTCGTTCGGGTTATTCCCGGGTATCCGCTCCTCATTCGACGGGCGCGTGAGGAGCGCTCTCTTACCATGGCGGGCCCTGTAACAGGCGAGCGCCCACTCATGAAGAGAGTCTCCGGAGGATCGAGGGTTGTACCGGTATTCGGTGTTGGCAGCTTTGGCTCTCGGGCTGCTTCTAGCCCTCTCCTGCCTTCCACGCGCCGCGCCAGGTCCCAGCCCGGAGGCGGACTCGGTGACGTCGGGAGAGGCTGCGGCCCAGCGTCACGGGTGCTTCGCGTGCCACTCCGTGGACGGAAGCATTAGCTGGGGGCCGACCTGGAAAGGGTTGTATGGCAAGGAAGTGTCCCTCGGCGATGGCTCCCAGGTTCGGGCCGACGATGCCTACCTTCGCGAGTCCATTCGGGAGCCCAACGCGCAACTGGTCGCGGGATACCACCCCGCTTCCATGATGCCCAGGCTCCCGGTCTCCGACCAAGAGTTGGAGGCCCTCATAGCCTACATAAAGACCCTGCGATGACGCCCGGTCAGGCCCAGCCTCCGATGCGCAGCCTGTGCCCGACTACTCTGACATCCGGAGCCCGAGGGGGCGGCTCCAGCGGTTCAGAGCCGACATTGAGGCATCTTACGGATCCTGTTGAAGTTATCACCGCATTCGACTCGCCATCAACGAGGGAGAGCCACAGGGTTCCCCCGCTCCTTTCCTTTTTCGTCCCTCGAGACGGCTGACAGTTCTCCAAAATCTGGTACAATGAGGCCGCTTACCCCGGGGGCGCAGGAACGGTGACACGCGCCGCTCCGCGAAAGGGGATTTGAAAAAGGGAGGGACTGGATGGCGATACGGTTGTTCGTCCACATGCAGGCGGCGTTGGGAAAGCGCGACGACCTGAAGAAGCACTTTGCCAAGGTCGTCCCCGACGTCGTGAAGGAGAAGGGCTGCGAGCAGTACGAGTTCTTCCAGAGCAGCCAGAACCCGGACAAGTTCATCCTGGTGGAACGCTGGACCGACCAGAAGACCCTGGACGACCACATGGAGATGAACAGAAAGCGCGGGGGCGACACGTCCTCGCTCCGCACCGGCGAGAGCGTGGTCGAGCGGTACACAGTCTAGAAGGTCGAAAGTAGGCACGCACCAGAGGAGGTAGACATGGCGTTCACGCGGATCGAGCACGTCGCGCTCATCGTCAAGAGCTTGGAGGATGCCCAGAAGGTCTATACCCAGGGCCTGGGCCTCTCCGTGGACCAGGGCCGAACCCCCCTCCCCCAAGGCGGGAAGGCCAACTTCGATGACCTCTCCGTCTTAGCGTTCCCCATCGGCGAGATGTTCATCGCAGCCTGCAAGCCCAACAACCCCAACAGCGAGATGGGCCGCTGGCTGGGGGACCGCGCCGGCGGCGCCCACCACTTCGCCCTTGCTTCCAACGACATCGCTAAAGATGTCGACGGCCTCATCAAGAAGGGCCTGAAGCCCCTGGGCCCTCCCACCTACCCCAAGTGGGAAGGCAAGGGGCCCGTCTTCTTCGACCCCGCCACCACCTACGGCCTGAACCTGGAAGTGGTCCCGGAGGACAACTACCAGCCCCACCCCTACTTCCGCGGGAGCGGCTTGGTCACCGGCATGGCCCACATCGGCATCGGCGCCCGGAGCGAAGGGGAGCAGCGCCGCCTCTGGGAAGACATCTTCGGCCTGAAGGAGGACCCCTCCGTGCGTCGGGGCGGGCCTTTTCCGCCGGGGCACGTGGCCCGAGCCGCTGATGACCCCGTCTACCTCACCGAATACCCCGTCGGCGGCTCCGTGATCGAGATCAGCGTCCCCGCCGACACCGAGAGCGGGACGGCCCGCTTCGTCGCCACCCGAGCTCCCATGGGAGCGACCATCCACCACATCTGCCCCTTCTCGCCGGACGTGTATAAGTTTGCCGAGAACATCGCGCCGGCGGGCATCCAGATGATTAACCAGCTCCCCGCCAAGGGGACAGGCACCGGTCCCGAGGCCGCCGGAGTCGCCTGGTTGCATCCCCGCACTTTCTTGGGCGTCCTGGGCGAGGTGTGGGCCCGCAAGCCCGGACAGATCCCTTTCCACGGGAACCTCGTTCTCACCCCAGAGCACGCCTTCGGCGGGACGCCTCCTCGCACCACGCGCGCGCCTAACTAGGCTTCCCTCGGCATCTCAGGGGCTGGCCCGCCTTCGGCGGGCCAGCCCCTTCTTCAACCCGATGATATCGAAGACACTAGAGCGCGGTCACCCTTGGCACGAACCTCTCCTCAGGGTAAGATGAAGCCAGCAATTTTCCAACAAAGGAGGGGGGATGTTCAAGGACTACGATCACGTCATCATCGCGGTGAGCAACCTTCAAGAGGGAATCAAGACCTATGAGAAGCTGGGCCTGAAGCTGGACCGCACTGCGGAGTCCCAGGCCCTGGGCGTAAAGCAGGCCTTCTTCAAGCTGGGCACCAGCGGGCACGCCATCGAGCTGGTGGAGCCACTCGGCCCGGAGACTCCCGTGGGCCGGGCCATGGCCCGCCGGGGAGAGGGGGTCTACGGCGTCGCCTGCCCCGTGCCCGACATCGCCCAGGCGGTCAAAGACCTCCAGGCGAGTGGCGTCCAGCTTATCGGCGCCGACCAGAAGCCCCTGGGCGCTGTCTTCATCCACCCCAGGAACACCCACGGCGTCCTCTTCCAGATCTTCGAGAAAAAGTAGGCGGCAGAGAAGAGGGAGGGTGGCCCGCCTGCGATGGGACCGCCCTCCTTTGTACTGTGCTCAGAAACAGGCTGCTCATCCTGAGCTTGTCGAAGGACAAGCTCAGCAATACCTGCGCTATTTCTGGGCCAGGGATTGGATGGGTTAAGGGGCCTAATAAGAGGGAATGCATCTGGTAGTCTTGGCCCAGTAGTGTTAGTTGCCAGGAGGGTTTCATAGGCGAGACACCACGAGACTATGACGGAGTTGGCCTAGTTGTCTGTAGAGGGGTAGAAAGGGGGCTGGGGGTTCACCAGGCCAGCTATTGATAACAGGAATCCAACACCGGGTGGGTCATTTTGCTATGGGCAATGTCCATCGGTAGCGCCGAACCCTCCGTCTCCGAAACTCAGCGGTGATTCCCCAGTGCTGATAGGAATCACCCCAGCAATGGGGCCACCATTGGCATCGTCGGCTGGCGTTCCATTAGTCCCAAGTGCTCCCGCATTGGGATTATCCACCGTGCAGTCGAGGAGCGGGGTAACCCCATGCACATGGGCAAAGGCCGGACCTACCGAGGCCAAGAGCAGCACTGTCCCTATTATCCCTGCAACTAGGAGCTTTTTCATGAGCACCTCCTTCTTCTAGCACCTTGAATCTTCAAGATCGTTGCGCTAGCCCGTTGAGATCCCCCAGATACCCCCCCTGTTGATATATACGCTAGAGCCACCTGACTGGATTTACAGAAGGATAGCTCCCTGACTTACAAAGGCGCACTGAGCGCCAAGCTCGGTTGCCGAGCTTAGATAAGGACGAGCGGGTTCAATCACATTTTCAGCGGGGCGGCGAAACCCTGCTCCATTAGGAGTTCCCCAGACCGCGACCACCGCTCTTTTGGCCCCGCCCCAGAAGGTGATCAGAAGCGCCATCCTCAGACCTTCCGATGGGGTGTCCTGTACCAGAGCAGGCCGTCCACCGTCTCCGCCTCGTAGTCGCCAAACAGCACCGGGTACCTCGCCCGCACCAGCTCGGCCACCTTGCCAAAGACCAGCCGGATCTCCTCCTCGGCGCCGGGATGGGTCCGGTCCTCGATGACGTGCCGGAGGGCCCGGACGTTCGCCGACCAGCCGATGTTCGTCGCCACCCCCTCGGGCGCCAGGCGGCGCATGGCGGAGGTGAGCTTCTTCTTCCGTTCGAAGTTCCCCGTCTGCACATCGAGCTGCTTGGCCAGCGTGACCTGGAGCCTCTCCATCTCCTGGAAGGTCCGGACGAAGACCTCCATCACCTCTGGCGACTCCCGGATGACCGTGGGGACCCAGGCCCCCAGCTCCGTCAGCCGGACGAAGCGCAGACTCTCCTGCGAGATGGCCGTGCCGGCCCGATGACGCACCAGTTCGTGAGTGAAGACCCGGCTCACGTCGCAGATCATGAAGTTCAGGACGGAGTGCTCCAGCACCGACCCGTGCCCCACTGCCAGAATGTTCCCCAGGTGCTCCCGGTTGGAGCCACGGACCCGGGTCACGTTGGGGTTCAGCCCGGGAAAGAAGCTCCGGTAGCAGGAGCGGCCGTAGACCTCCGCCAGCAGCTCGGCGTCGGAGGCGGCGTCAGAGCTCCATCCCGCCGCCCCGACGTGCTTCAGGTACGCCTCCAGCCCCTCGGGGACCACCCGCGTCTCGCCGATGAGGAAGACCTTCGGCTCTACTTCACGCATCGCCCGCTCCTGTCCATGCCCCTCCATCCTAGCACGAGCTAGAGGGACAGGGTCTAACCTCATCCAGCAGCGCGGGGTGCCAGGGGCGGAGCCCCTGCCGGTCCTCCGCAGGCAAATGGGGGGCCTGCCGAAGGAGAGTGAGGACTCACGCCCAGATTAGGGGCAGACAGAGACCTCTGAATCGGGTATCATGCATGAGGCTATCCTAAAGGAGAAACTAAGTATGCGCGATCGCTGGGGGCTGCCCTTCCTGATTCCCGTGGGCGTCGCCATCGTCGTGGCGCTGCTCATCGTGGGACTGGGCAACCTCTTCCTGTCCATCGGGAACGTCCCGACCATCGTCGTCGGCCTCATCATCGCCTTTGGTGTCCCCGTCGTCGCTGGCTTCCTCGGCGCCGAGCGCAAGAAGACGAGCTAGGCGAGGCCCTAGACTCGCTGCGCCAGCCCGTAGGCGATCTTCTCCTGAGGCGAGAGGGCCGAGAGATCAGGCGCCCGGCGCGGTGGCGCCCCGGCAGGGACTCGGCCCCGGGCCTGCTCCGCCTCCAGGGTAGTCCGGACCCGGGCCACCAGCGCCCTCGCCCGCTGGAGAGATGACTCCAGCGCCGCCACCGACTCCCCCTGCACCATCTCCTCCGGCAGCTCCGGCGACGCCTGGAGGAGCGCCAACCGGTAGCCCTGCAGCGCCGTCGCCAGCTCCTTCCGCAGCATCTCCACCTCCCCTTGAAGGCTGGCCGCCGCCCCTCGCAGCTCCTCCGACTCCTGCCGACGCAGCAGGAGCTCTGCCTTCAACTCTTCCGACTCCGTGGATCTCCCTGCCTGTGTGGCCTCCGCCAAAAGCTCGTCCTTCTCCGCGACCTCGTTTTCCGCCATTGCGACCTCCATGCCCTAGTCTTGCCTGAACCTACCCTCCTGCCTCCCCCCGCACCCGCTCCCACTCCGCCTCCGCGCTCTCGATGCCCAGTCGCTCCATCGCCGTTCGGCGGGAGTGGATCCCCGCCTGCACCAGGGCCACCTCCTCCTGGGCCGCGCGCTCGCTGTCCTGGGGCAACACCGGCCCCCACAGCACCTGGGTCCGGTAAGGGCGGTAGTCCACCCCCGTGTGCTGCTCCAGGATGCGCAACGCCATCTCGTTCCGGCGCCGGTAGGCTGCCGAGCGGATCAGCCTCTTCCGCTTCACCTTCTGCATCAGGGGGTGCAGCTCCATCTCCAGGGCCACCCCCGAGAGGGCCTGCCTGTTCTCCCCGAAGGCCGTCCGCGGCGCCTCCGAGAGGTCGTGCAGCGCCCGGTATACCACGTCGATGAAGTCGACGTGCAGCTTCACCCCGCCCCCCTGGAGAAGGTCCAGC
>JACQUM010000133.1 GCA_016210295.1 Chloroflexota bacterium
GCAGACCCGCCAGGGGGGGCGTATCGTCTACTTCACCTCGGCGGCAGGCATCCGAGGCGCCGCCGGCCAGCCGAACTACTCCGCCGCGCACGCGGGGAAGATCGGCCTCATGCGCTCCACGGCCAAGGGGCTGGCCCGCTACGGTGTCACCGCTAACTGCATCTCCCCCAACGCCGCCACCCGCATGACCGACCGAGGCCTGGATCAGGCGGCGCGCATCGCTCGGGGGGAGCCGCTTCCCAGCACCATGGCCGCAGGAAAGCCCGACGATCCCAAGAACGTGGTCCCCGTCATCGTCTACCTGTGCTCCGACCAGGGGGCCAACGTCAACGGCCGTGTCTTCGGCATGACCGGCCATCAAGTCGCCCTCTGGGCCGACGAGGAGTGGGACCAGACCATCTACTGGCCGGAGCCCCTGTGGGACATCGACAAGCTGTACGAGTACTTCCCCGTCTCCCTGGGCATCGAGGGCTTTCCGGAGCCGCCCATGCAAACGTAGGAGAGAAGTTCATAAAGGCGTCGCGAGCAGAGCGGAAGGATAGAGAGACAGCAGAAAGGGAGGAGTTCATGGCAACGAAGCATCTGGAAGGAAGAGTGGCCATCATCACCGGCGGGACCGGCGGCATGGGCAGCCAGGTCGCCAAGTACTTCGCCGAGCAGGGCGCCAAGGTCGTCGTCGCCGACACGGGCGGCGACGTGGAGGGGCGCTCCGGCATGGACGCCTCCCGCGTCAATGCTGTTGTCAACGACATCAAGGCCAAGGGCGGCGAGGCCATTGGCCTCGTGGGTGACATCGCCAACATGGAGTTCGGGGAGAAGCTGGTTAAGACCGCGCTGGACACGTACGGCAAGCTGGACGCCCTGGTCTGCGCCCACGGCATCCTCCGCGAGCGCATGATCTTCAACATGACCGAGGAGGACTGGGACGAGACAGTCCGGGTGCACCTCAAGGGGTGCTTCGTGCCCACCAAGTTCGCCTCCATCTACTGGCGGCAGACCCGCCAGGGGGGACGCATCGTCTACTTCACCTCCGACGCCGGGCTCCGAGGGGAGGCCGGCCAGCCCAACTACTCCGCTGCCCACCAGGGGAAGGTGGGCCTCATGCGCTCCACCGCCCGCGCCCTCGCACGCTACGGCGTCACCTGCAACGTCATTGGCCCAGGTGCGGCGACCCGCATGACCGACCGGACGCTCGACGCCATGGCCCGCATCAACCGAGGAGAGCCGGTGCCCAGCACCGTCGCCGCGGGGACGGCCCGGGACCCCAAGAACGTGGCCCCCATGATCGCCTACCTCTGCTCCGCCGAGGAGGGCGGGAAGATCAGCCACCGCGTCTTCGGCCTCACCGGCCACCGCATCACCCTCTGGCGCGAGCCCCACTGGGAGAAGACCCTCTTCTGGCCCGAGCCCTTCGTGGACATTGACCGCCTCTTCGAGCTTTTCCCCCTCACCATCGGCTCCGCGCCCATCCAGCCACCGGGCTACGAGGAGTTCGCGGCCCGCGAAGGCCAGCGGCGGCCGGGCCAGGCCGAGCAGCCCGCGTCGGGGCAGAGAAGCTAACTCTCGTTCAAGACAAAACACAGACTTAGCACCGAGAAAGGAAGAGACCGATGCCTGTGAAGCATCTGGACGGGAAGGTCGCCATCGTCACCGGCGGGGCTGGCGGCATGGGGAGCTGGATTAGCAAGACCTTCGCCGAGCAGGGCGCCAAGGTCGTCGTCGCCGACACCGGCGCCGATGTCGAGGGACGCACGGGCATGGACGCCTCCCGCGTCAACGCCCTCGTCAACGACATCAAGGCCAAGGGCGGCACCGCCATTCCTTTCGTCGGCGACATCGCCGACATGGCCACCGGCGAAAACCTCATCAAGACCACCCTGGACACCTATGGCAAGCTGGACGCCCTGGTGTGCGCCCACGGCATCCTCCGGGAGCGGATGATCTTCAACATGACCGAGGAGGAGTGGGACGGCCTAATCCGGGCCCACCTCAAGGGGTGCTTCGTGCCCACCAAGTTTGCCTCCATCTACTGGCGGCAGACCCGCCAGGGGGGGCGCATCGTCTACTTCACCTCCTCCGCCGGCATCCGGGGCGGGTCGGGGCAGCCCAACTACTCGGCGGCCCACGCGGGGAAGATCGGGCTCATGCGCTCCACGGCCAAGGGGCTGGCCCGCTACGGGGTCACTGCTAACTGCATCTCCCCCGCTGCCGCGACCCGCATGACCGACCGGGGCCTGGACCAGGCGGAGCGCATCGCGCGCGGGGAGCCCGCTCCCAGCACCCAGGCCGCGGGGACGGCCATGGACCCCAAGAACGTGGTGCCCGTCATCGTCTACCTGTGCTCTGACCAGGGGGCCAACGTCAACGGGCGGATCTTCGCCAACACAGGGCACCGCGTCACCCTCTGGGCCGACGAGGAGTGGGACCAGACCATCTACTGGCCGGAGCCCCTGTGGGACATCGACAAGCTGTACGAGTACCTCCCCATCTCTCTGGGTATCGAGGGCTTCCCGGAGCCACCGCAACAGACATAGCCCAGGGGAGGTGACTCCGGGCACGAAACGGAGAAGAAAGAAGCAGATAGGAGCGTGATGGCGACAAAGCACCTGGAAGGAAGAGTGGCCATCGTCACCGGCGGGGCGGGCGGCATGGGGAGCCAGGTCGCCAGGTTCTTCGCCCAGCAAGGCGCCAAGGTGGTTGTCGCCGACACCGGCGGCGACGTGGAGGGACGCGGCGTGGACGCATCCCGCGTCAATGCCGTCGTCAACGACATCAAGACGAAAGGGGGCGAGGCCATCGGCCTGGTGGGGGACATCGCCTCCATGGAGTTCGGCGAGAAGCTAGTCAAGACCACCCTGGACACCTACGGCAAGCTGGACGCCCTGGTCTGCGCCCACGGCATCCTCCGGGAGCGCATGATCTTCAATATGACCGAGGACGAGTGGGACGAGGTGGTGCGGGCCCACCTCAAAGGCTGTTTCGTTCCCACCAAGTTCGCCTCTATCTACTGGCGGCAGACCCGCCAGGGGGGACGCATCGTCTACTTCACCTCCGACGCCGGGCTCCAGGGCGGCGCAGGGCAGCCCAACTACTCGGCGGCCCACCAGGGGAAGGTGGGCCTCATGCGCTCCACCGCCCGCGCCCTCTCCCGTTACGGCGTCACCTGCAACTGCATCGCCCCGGAGGCCTCCACCCGCATGACTGACCGCGGGCTGGACGCGCAGGAGCGGATAGCAAGGGGCGAGCCCGCCCCCAGCACCCAGGCAATGGGGACGGTCAGAGACCCCAGGAACGTGGCCCCCATGATCGCCTACCTCTGCTCCGAGGAGGGTGGGAAGATCAGCCACCGCGTCTTCGGCCTCACCGGCCACCTCATCACCCTCTGGCGCGAGCCCCACTGGGAGAAGACCCTCTTCTGGCCCGAGCCCTTCGTGGACATTGACCGCCTTTTCGAACTCTTCCCCCTCACCATCGGCTCCGCGCCCATCGAACCTCCTCACGCGCCATACGACATGCCTACCGGAGGGCAGGCAGGGCAGCAAGCTGGTCAAGCCCAACAGCCTGCACAGGGCCGGAGGGGCTAGCTTTTCAGGACATACTCGCTCTGTTCAAGGAAAACGCAGATTCCGCAGACGACTAAAGAGAGGGGAAAGAAGGGAGAATCCTATGCCACTGAAGCATCTGGACGGGAAGGTAGCCATCGTCACCGGCGGGGCTGGCGGCATGGGGAGCTGGATTAGCAAGACCTTCGCCGAGCAGGGCGCCAAGGTCGTCGTCGCTGACACCGGCGCCGACGTCGAGGGCCGCATGGGCCTGGACCCCTCCCGCGTCAATGC
>JACQUM010000132.1 GCA_016210295.1 Chloroflexota bacterium
CACCCTTCACCACCTCCACCCCCTCGCCCCGGCCCGCCGCCCAGGCCCGCGCCCTCCGCTCCAGCTCCGCCAGGGGCGCGGCGATCATCCGCCAGACGGGTATCTCCTCTTCCGCTCGGCCCGTCAGGTAGGACACCAGCGTTGCTGTGAGGGCCGCCAGGTCCAGCTTGTCCATGCGCACCGCTCGGGCCAGGGGGTGGGCCTTCATTCGCTCCACCACCGCTCCGCGCCCCACGGCGATGCCTGCTTGAGGCCCCCCCAGGAGCTTGTCGCCCGAGAAGAGGGAGAGGTCGGCCCCCTCCGCCACCGACTCCTGGACCCGGGGCTCCGCCGCCAGGCCGTACCTGGTCGTGTCCAGCAGGCAGCCGGAGCCCAGGTCGTGCAGGAGCGGAATGCCCCGGCGATGGGCCAGCTCCGCCAACTCCCGCGCCTCCGGGGTGTGGGTGAAGCCCACCAGGGCGAAGT
Organism: Chloroflexota bacterium; assembly: GCA_016210295.1. Lineage (GTDB taxonomy): Bacteria > Chloroflexota > Dehalococcoidia > UBA6926 > JACQUM01 > JACQUM01. The sequence goes on from JACQUM010000132.1 coordinate 466, forward strand.
TGCTGCGGTGGACCTTCAAGATGGCCGCCGTCTCCGGGGTGATGGCGGCCTCGTAGTCGCGGGCGTATGTCCGGTTGGTTGTCCCCACCTCCACCAGATGAGCGCCGCTCTGACGCAGCACGTCGGGGATGCGGAACCCGCCGCCGATCTCCACCGCCTCTCCCCGTGACACGACGACCTCCTTGCCCGCCGCCAGGGTCGCCAGGGCCAGGAGCACCGCCGAGGCGTTGTTGTTCACCGCGATGGCCGCCTCGGCACCGGTGAGGCGGCGGAGGAGCTCTTCCGCGTGGGCGTGTCGGGAGCCGCGGTCGCCCGCCTCCAGGTCGTACTCAAGGTCGGAGTAGCTGCGGGCGGTGGCCAGGACGGCCTCCTGGGCGGCACGGCTCAGGGGCGCCCGGCCGAGGTTGGTGTGGATGACAATGCCCGTGGCGTTGATGACAGGGCGGGGGCGGGGGCGGAGCAAGGCCCCTAACCGGAGCGCCGCCCCTTGGGCCAGCTCGTCCATGCTGGGGACTCCCGCGCCCAGGGCGATGGAGCCCCGGGCCTCCTCCAGGGCCTCCCGAGCAATGGCGACGAGGAGGTCGTGGCCCGCTCGCGCGGTGAACTCTTGAAGGAGAGGATGGGCGAGGAGACGGTCGACGCCGGGAAGGCGCCGGTAGTCACTGTGCTGCGGCTCTTTCGTCGTCATGGGGTGTTCCGAGGCGACATTGAGGCCATTTTATCATCGCCGCTGGCCGAGCCGGGTCCGGCGAATCAGAAGGACCCCGGCACCACCGAAAGCGAAGACTAAGGCCGCCGATGCTCCAAGGTTTCCCTGGTGGACGCCTGTTAGCTCCCTCTCGATGGGCTGGAAGCCGTCTACGGTGGCGGTGAAGTCAACCGTTGTCCACGGGCTCCATGCCGCGGCCACGGCGTCGTACTGCCCGGAGTCGTCTGTGAGGACGCTTGTGGCTCCCAGAGAGACGCGTGCGGCCCGCACCGGCGCGCCGTCCGAGGCGAAGCTGAGGGCTCCCTGCGCGCGAATTCTTCCTGGCACGAGGGTGTCTAGAGTCTGGCTTGACTCGATCCTATCGAAGGTCACGGTGACCGTGTTCGCCGTGAAGGCGGTCAACTTGTAGCGCTCGTCAGCGACGGTGGAAACCGTAAAGGCCTGGGGCCCGAGAGTGTTGTAGACGAGCTCCCTGTTGAGACCGATTATCCCCTCGAAAGGAGCGCCGTCGGACTCGTAGCGGGCCGAGGAGTGAATGGGAGCCTGGGAGCCCACCTCGATCCTCTCCAGGTCGGTGGCCAGGGCGGCAGCGACGCGGTCCCAGACGATGGTCTCCTGGTTCCCGGCGAACCTGGTCAGCCCAAAGTGGGCGTCCTTGATCTCCTTGACCTCGAACCGCCAGGGCCCCACGCCGTCCCGTCGCGTCGGCCCGTTCAGGACGACGTCGCCCTGGAACGGCGCTCCGTCAAAGGTGTGGGTGGCGACGATGCGAAGGGGTGCCTCGCTCCCGACGTCGATGCGCTCGCGGTCAGAAGAGAGGGAGATAGTCACCTCGTCCCAGATGATGGACACGGGGCCGACCGGGTTGTTCAGGGTGGAGATGCCGTGGGCACTCTGTCGGGCAGCCGTCGCCCTGAAGGTGACGCTTCCCACGGAGTTCGCGTGGTGCTCCAGGCGGAACGCTTGGGTGGCGGCGTCCCATGACGCGGGCAACCCGTTGACAAACAGGGCGTCGGCGGCGCCGAGAGGCGTCCTGTCGTGCTCCAGGACTGCCTTCACCGACACCGATTGAGCGGAGCCGACATCGGCCCGCGGGCGACTGGGAGTCACCTCGGTGACCTTGATCCGGTCCCAGACCACGGAGAGGGCGGGGCCGCCCTCAGCCAGGGCGGTGATCCCGAACCCTTTGTGGCGACCGGACGTGACCCGAAAGGCAACGAGGCCGACGTCCCGCTTGGTGCCCTCGATGCGGAAAGCTTTCGTAGTGGCGTCCCAGAGGGCGGTCTGGCCTCCGATGGAGAGGGAATCGTCCTGGGCCAGCGGAGTGCCATCGTACTCCAGCTCCGCGCGGGCGAGGACGATCACCGCGGTTTCAATATCAACACGGCTGTCATCGGCCTCCACGGAGGTCACCTTGATCCGGTCCCAGACGACGGAAGGCACCAACACGCGGGTCTCGTGCCGTGTGATGGTTCCGGAGCGGACGGCGGTAACCTGAGGGGTGACCATTCCCACCTTTCCAGACATGAGAGGGACGGTGGCCCAGCCGCCAGAGTCGATGGACTGGGCGGCTCCCCCGTCCACGGTGACGGCGCCGGAGGTCACGGGCGACCGGTCGTGGGCCCAGGAGAGGTGAAGCCGGAGCTGCTGCGTGGAGCCGACGTTGGCCCTGGTGGTGCTCAGCCTCGCATCGTCGATGACGATGCGGGTGACCAGAACCCTGTCCGTGATCTGGAGAGAGGAGTTCCCCACCGTGTTTGCGGCCTTCACCTCGATGGTGTTCTGCCCGTCCGAGAGGCCAGATAGAGTGAAGGTGAACTCCTCGTTGGTTGCGCCGAAGCTCCCATCCACCGGGCTCGCCTCTCTCCACGGGCCGCCGTTCAGACGGTAGGAAACACTCTGGACCCGGTTGATGGTGACGGAGCGCTTCGACCCCCACGGGTTCTGGTTGGTCAGGGGGACCTCTCTTATCGTCCCTCGGTACTCCAGCGTCGTCCTGTCCGTGGGGCCGGGGCCCTGGGTGGTGAGAGAGACCTGGGGCGTGGTGTCGGCGGGGTCGAGGATGCCGTCTCCGTCGGAGTCGCGCCAGCCGATCTGGAGGCGGGTGTCTTGGGGGAGGTAGAGGTCGTTCTCGTTCATGAGGCCGAAACGGCCGTCCACGTCCGGGGTGTTGAAGTAGCCGCTGGACTTCTGTTTGTTGTCATAGGTGTCCGTGGCGTAGAAGACGTGGCCCATCTCGTGGGCGATGACCTTGTGGAGGTTCTCAGACCCCCAGTTGCCGTTGGTGTAGAGGGATACCAGATCGGGGCCTCCAAGGCCTGCAAAGGAGAGACCGCTGCTGTCTGGAGAAGCGGCGAAGGTGTGATCGGGGTCGTTCACGTCGCGGACCATGAAGACCACGAAGGCCCAGTCGGTCCCCTTCCTCTGGCGGAGATCGTCGACGTACTCGTATTCTGCGCCGAGCCAGGGGTACCTCCACTGGCTGAAGTCGTACTGCTTGGGGAAGCCCAGGGATTTCATGGCCTCCGTCATCCACAGGCCGTAAGCATCCGGGTTCCCAGAGCCTTGGCGCGAGATCGGCTCGTAGCCGATGGAGACCTCCTGGATCACCTCGGTGACGAAGGAGAGGCGGGCGGCGGGTTCCTGGGCCACCCACCAGTCCAGAGCCCTCTGCAACTGGGAGAGGGCGAAGCTCTTCTCGGCGGCAGTCCAGTTCTCGGTACTGGGGTCTACGGCGCCGTTGCTCTCCAGGAAGAGAACGCCCACGGCGACGCTGCCGATCATGTACTCGCTGGTCTCCGCGAAGCCGGGCGCCGGGCTCTCGTGGGAGGAGCCTGCCACCGGGTGGACGGGCTCCTCCCAGGGCGGCGGCTCGTGGGTGACGACGTCGCCCTGGAGGGCCGCCATGACCGGCGTGCCTGCCGAGTTGTCGTCCTCCGCTGCGGCCTTTGCGGTCGCCAGGGCGAAGAGCAGAAGGACGAGGAGGCCCGCTGGGAGCGCCTGCCCAAGAGGACGTGTCAACGCGTCCCACTTCCCGCTGTGTAGAGCGCTAGGTGAAGCGGAGGACGACGCCCACGATGGCCAGCAGGGCCAGGGTGATACCCATGGTGATGCCGATGCGACGCAGGTCTCCGGTCACCTCGCGTTGCTTCCGCTGCTCTCGCTCCAGCTCCAGCGCCTGGAGAGTCGGCGGTGACTGGGGGCGTGACGTTGAACGGCCGAGGGAGGGCGGCGAGGCGGCTTGGGGAGGCCGGGGCCCCCGCCCCACGGCCTCTGGAGGCTCTCGCTGGGTAGGAGGCGCTGCTCGCTTTCTCTCGGGGCGCGGGGGGCGAACGATGCTCTCCGAAGGGACGGCAGGGGCTGGCGTGGGGCCGCTCTGCTTTCGTTTGGCCCCATGGCGGCGCTCTCGACGGCTAGGTTTTCCCGGCATCCTGCTTCCCTACAGAAACCTCTTGCGGCCCTTGCTAGGCCTCAGAAGATAATTGCCGGCAGAGCTTCTTGGCCCGTCGGGTTCCCATTCTTCCCTGTCGGCGCCGAAATTGTCCGCTACGTAGGACGGATTATAGCAGGGACAGTCTCCTTCAGAAGCGGCATGACAGGCCCTCTGCTCTGGAGGCTCTCTGTGGCCTGCTCCCTTTTGACAGTCCATCACGTCGCGGCTAAATGGGCCCTTGCCTGGAGGAGGCGAGCACCGGTGGCGATGATCGCTGCCGCCTCCTGCCACGTGAACCGAGAGGCGTCCAGCACCTGGTGGTAGAACAGCGGGTCATCGTGCTCGATGTGGAAGAACTTGGAGATGAAAGCCCTGCGCTCCTTCTCCCCTTTGGCAAGGAGATGTTCTGCCTGCTGGCGCGTCACCTGCTCCCGCTTTATGAGGACCTGTCGCCGGAAGTCCTGGGGGGCGGTGAGAAAGACGTGGAAGGCCGTGGGATGGTCCTTCAGTATGAAAGGGCTTCCGCGGCCGATGATGACTACTTTCCCTATCTGGGCGAGGTCTTTGATGACGGCGGAGGTGACCTCCAAGAACAGCCGATCGTCCAGGTGCTGCTGCGGGGTGGTGGCAAGCTGAGTCATCTGCTCATAGGTGCGGGAGAGGAGAGGCTCGGCATACCCGCCCGTGTAAGGGTCGCCCCCGTACCCCGCGGCCGACCTCTCTAGGAAGCTCTGGAAGAAGACGCTGATGCGCTGGGAGAGGGTCAGGAGCTTTTCGTCTCGCTCGGCCCACTGCTGGACCTCGGTCTTGGTGCGACGGGCGGCCTCAGCCAGGATCTCCTGGTCCACATAGTGGGCTTGCAGTACCTCTGCCACGGCTCGGCCAACCTCCAGGGCGCCGCTTCCGTAGTGCCCGGAAACGGTGACAACCGCCATGGCCCACCTCCCCCTTGCATTACGGGGCCTGCCTTCGGGTCAGACCGCCTCTATTGTACCCTTCGGAAGGTCGGTGTCTCTAGGGCCCGGAGTGCGGCCACATTATCCGCCTTCGGGGGTCGGCAGGCTCGGCACGTTGGCGCAGCCCCTCCCTCGAGCACTACGAGCGGTCTCGGCATCGGTGGAGTACGTTCGTTCGTCGCTACCGGGGAGGGCCCGCACGAGCGCCGTTTCGCCAGGGCCTTCAGGCCTTCGAGGGCATGGAGTTTTTCCTACTGTTGAACCGAGCGCGCGGGTGAGCGTGGTCGTAGGCGTCCCGCAAGTGATCGGCGGTCAGGTGCGTGTAGACCTGAGTGGTGGAGATACTGGCGTGGCCAAGGAGTTCTTGCACGTGACGAAGCGCAGCACCACCCCGGAGAAGATGGGTAGCGAAGCTGTGGCGGAGGGTGTGGGGAGTGACGTGGCCGCCGATCCGGGCCTGGTTGGCGTAGTTTTTGAGAATGAGCCAGAACCCTTGGCGGGTGAGCCGTTCTCCCCGTCGGTTCAGGAAGAGGGCCTTCTGGTCCAACCGACGCACCAGGGCGGGGCGCGCCTCTTCGACGTAGACTCTCAGAGATCGAGCCGCCTCGGGGTAAATGGGAATGATCCGCTCCTTGGAGCCCTTGCCACGGCAACGGACGTATCCTTCCTGAGCGTGAACGTCTTCCAGGTCGAGCGAGACGAGCTCCGTCACCCGCATGCCGCTGGCGTAGAGGACCTCCAGCATGGCCTTGTCGCGCCTGGCCTCCGGAGTGTTCAGCTTGAGTGGCTGCTCTAAGAGGCTCTCCACTTGCTCCACGGTCAAGGCGTTCGGGAGGGGCCGGCCGACGCGAGGAGAGTTGAGCCCCTCCGTGATATTCTCAGCCGTCTGACCTTGATTGAGCAGGTAGGCGGCGAATGTCTTGAGGGAGGCGATCTTCCGGGCGATGG
>JACQUM010000136.1 GCA_016210295.1 Chloroflexota bacterium
GCGATGCTCGCGGCTATCGTGAGAGCCTCGAAGATCTCGTCGTTGCCAACACCAAGCTTCGCCGCCCGGTCCATGTGGGCTCGGAGGCAGTACTCGCACCGCAGGGCGGCAGCAGAGGCGATGGTGAGAAGCTCCACCACTTTCGGGTCCAGGATGCGCGTGCGGGTCAGGATCCGCATGGCCTGAGCGGTCAAAAGCTCCGGCCTCCGCGCCAGGGTCCGAACGACCAAAGGAGGTTCCCCATAGCCATCCTTCAGCAGCTCGAGCATGATCGCCGCCGTCCTCTCCCGCTCTCCGGGCGTTTCTGAAAGGAACTTTTTTAGAGTTCTCCTGTTCACGTCTACCCTCCTTGGCAGAGGTCTTCCCTATCTGCCACAATCTTTGTTCCGCCTGCCCCGCGCTTTATTCCTTCTCATAGTACCACAATGCACGACTACCAACGAGATATGCAAATAGGAATTGCGTTGGAGACCCAAAGTGGTTTCCCCAGTCTACGGTGCGACGCGCCGAAAGTCAACGGGGGGGCTTCGTCTTTAATTGCCGCGTTGCGTTTCCTGTATTTGCTCAAAGGAAAGGCAACGGAGAGACGAAGGTCCATAAATCCTCTCTGGCGCCTGGGCGGGCCGTCAGATGGGGAAGCTGAACGGATCGTACCGGTAGCCCACCCCCCGGATGCTGCCGATGGTTTTGGCCGATACCCCGAGTTTTCGACGCAAGCGTCCCACGTGCCACTCCACGCTTTTGACGGAGTCGTACTCCTGCCCCCACACCCGCTGCAGAAGCTGCCTGTGGGTCACAACCCGGCCCGCGTTCCCCGTAAGCTCGACGAGGAGGCGATACTCGGTGGGTGTCAGAGGAACCGGAGTGGCTCCTTTCGTTACTTGCCTTCGCGCAAAGTCAATGCGTATGGAGGCATCGGAATACGTGGCCCTCGGGTGGGAAGGGGGAGCGGTCGGCCTGCGCCGGAGAGCCGCCTCCACGCGCGCCAGGAGCCTGTGCCGGTCCAGGGGCTTCGCGAGGTAGTCGTCGGCGCCCCTCTCGAAGCTCAGGAGCTCTTCTCGTTCGGACGCCCTTCGGTGAGGAGGATCACCGGCGTGTCGGAGACCTCCCGGAGCCGCTGGCAGAGCTGCATTCCGTCCATGGCTGGCATGATGATGTCTACGAGGGCCAACGCGGGGCGATGCCTGGCGAACTGCTGGAGGCCGTCGAGCCCGTCTCCTGCCTCCACGACATCGTAGCCGGCATCCCTGAGCCAGGAGCGGAACAGGTGCCTCAGCCGAAGCTCGTCGTCCACCACCAGGATCCTTGTCTCCTTTGGGGTCATAGAGGCCCCCTTGCCCGAGGCCGAGGAAACTTTCCCAGCGGGCGGCACGCAGAGGGCACAGGTTCGTCATGGTGACGACGGGCGAAGCGCTCACGAGTCCAAAGAGACCCAAGAAAGGAAGCGCCGAGCCGCAGAGGAGATGCGAGACGGCTCTCTATCGTCCTCTGCCTTTGAGACGCGCCGTCTACCGTGGGATGGACAACCGATGGCACAAGCCGTATAATACCCCCGACGTCGAGAGAAGGATGGCGAACGGAAGGGAGGCTTTCCCGTGATCACACTGACGAAGGCTGCCGCGGAGAAGGTTTCTGACATCCTGCGCGAGCAAGGGAGCGAGGGGGCGGCCCTGCGCATCTTCGTCCAGATGGGCGAGGACGGTGCTCCGCCCCAGTACGGCATGGCCGTCGAGCCCGCCGCGGGCGAAAGCGACGAAGTGGTCGTCTGCGAGGGCGTCAAGGTCGTCGTGGATGAGACCAGCCTCCCCTGGCTCATCGGCTCCGAGGTCGACTACATCGATACGTTGATGCGTTCGGGCTTTACCATCCGGAACCCCAACCTCATGGGAAGCGGAGATGGATGTGCCTGCGGAGGAAATTGCAGCTGCGGTGGCGCCCACTAAAGACCGAAACTTCGACTCTCAGCCCCACCTCGAACGAGAGATCCCGGAAAGGGCCAGAAACCTGGCCCTTTCCTTTTTTCATGACGCGATAGCCTCAGCGCCTCTGGGTACGAGGGATGGCTCCGCAGATCCTGATCGCCGAGGATGACCGGGCGCTCCGGGACGCTCTCCGCTACACCCTGACCCGCGAAGGGTACCAGGTCTTGGCCGTCGGCAGCGGAACGGAAGCTGTCGAGGCCGTGCAGGCGGAGCCTCCCGATCTCCTTCTCCTTGACCTGATGCTCCCTGGCATGGACGGGTTAGAGGTGTGCCGTCGAGTGCGAAGCGAGACGGCGACGCCTATCCTGGTCCTCACGGCCCGCCAGGGGGAGACGGACAAGGTCGTGGGGCTCGAGCTGGGCGCCGATGACTACATGACGAAGCCTTTCAGCACCCGAGAGCTCCTGGCGCGGATCAGAGCCCTCCTTCGTCGCTCTCTGGCTCCCCCTTCGGTCCGTCCCGCCCTTAAAGACCACTCTCCTCTCCGGGTGGGAGACCTCGTCATCGACAGGGCCCTCCACCGCGTGGCCCTCGGCCATCGGCAGATATCTCTCAGTCCCAAGGAGTTCGACCTTTTAGCCTTCCTGGGGACGAACACCGGCATCGTCTTCAACCGGGATACTCTGCTGGAGCGGGTCTGGGGACGCGACTTCGCCGGCGGCATGAGGACAGTGGACGTGCATATGCGGTGGCTGCGCGAGAAGATCGAGGAGGACCCGGCGCACCCCCGGCGGCTGCTCACAGTCCGAGGCATCGGCTACAAGCTGGAAGCGTAGGCTCCCGATGCAGCGCCTGACCGCCCGGCTGGCTTTGGTCTTCAGCCTCATTGTCCTCCTGGCTCTGGGCGGCGTCGTGCTCTACGCCTGGGGACACATCGGCCAGGTCATGGAGGGCCAGGTCCACGTCAGCCTCTTAGAGAGGACGCGGCTCCTCGCCGCCGCCGGCCGTCCTGCCTTCGAGCCCAGCGCCAGCCGCGCCCTCCTCCTGGAGGAATGGAGCAAGGCGGCCGGAGGGCGAGTGAGCCTCTTCGACACCGCTGGGCTCCCCCTCCCGGATGTCGGCACGGAACCTTCTGGGACCCCACCCAGCGCGGTTGTTCCTCCGGAGGTGGCTCAGGCCATGACAGCTGGGGAGGCCATCGTGCAGAGGTTTAGTCCCCCGGGGCCCGAGCCCATGGTCTTCGCCGCCGTGGTAGTACGGGATGTCCAGGGGAGGCCCCTGGGGGTCGTCCGCGTGGGCGTTCCCGCCTCCGCTGTGCCGCAGGCGGCGGGCGATCTCCGGTGGACCCTGCTCGGGACGGCGGGCATCGCTGCCGTGCTGACCATTCTCCTTGCCCTCCTCGCCGCCTGGTGGCTCTCTCGCCCCTTCAGCCGCCTCGCCCGCATCGCCGCCGAAGGGCCCCTGGAAGAGTCCATCTACGCCGGGGGGACCTGGGAGGCGCGCCAGCTCGCCCGAGGGCTCAACCGCATGGCGGAGCAGGCACGGGAGATGGCAGCCACCGTATCGGCGGAGAAGAATCGCCTGGCGAGCATCCTCATGAGCCTGAACGAGGCCCTCATCGCCACGGACGACCAGGGTATCATCCAGCTGGCCAACCCGGCCGCCGAGAGGCTCTTCGGATTCCAGGCCCAAGGCGCCCAGGGACTCCCCTTGATCCACGTCGTCCGCGACTACGAGGTCGCCCAGACCCTGACGAAAGGCATCCAGGAGGGCCGCCCCGTGGCCGCTCAGGTGGAGCTGGTGCCCGACCGGCGCATGGTGACGATCATTGTGACGCCCTACCAGGCGGACGGGAAATGGCAGGCCGTGCTCCTCGCCCGCGACCTCTCCGACCTCCAGCAGACCCAGCGCATGCGACGGGACTTCGTCGCCAACGTCTCCCACGAGCTCCGTACGCCCCTGGCGGGGATCGCGGCGACTCTCGACGCTCTCGATGCCGGGGCCCTGGAGGATCGCGCCGTGGCGCGGCAGTTCCTGGCCAACGTCCGCGAAGAGGTGAACCGGATGACCCGCCTGGTGGAAGAGCTACTGGAGCTCTCGGGCCTGGAGGCGGGCAGGGCCCAGTTCAACGTCGTCCCCATCTCCGTGGAGGAAGCTGTCCGGAAGGCGGCGACAAGCCTCTCGCCCATGGCGGAGCGCCAGGGGGTGGCGCTCCGGGTGGAGTGTCCCTCCGACCTACCCCTGGTGCTGGCGGACCAGGACCGCCTCCACGAGGTGGTTGTGAACCTTCTCCACAACGCCATCAAATTCTCCCCCCCAGACAGGGCGGTGATCGTTCTCGCCAAAGCGGAGGAGAGCCATATAGTCGTCTCCGTCATCGATCACGGCCCCGGCATCGCCGCGGACCGCCTTCCATACATCTTCGAGCGGTTCTACAAAGGGGACCCCAACCGGAGCCAGGAGGGGGCGGGCCTGGGCCTTTCCATCGCCCGCCACATCGTGGAGCTGCACGGGGGACACATCTGGGCGGAGAGCGAAGAGGGCCAGGGCGCCACCTTCACCTTCACCCTTCCCCGCGCCGATGTCGCGCGTTCCAAGGCGTAAAGGCGCCTTAACGTTCTTAACGCTCCCTTAACGTCCCCTTCCTTATGCTGTCTTATGGGATGAACGAAGGAGGCGTGTCACTGAATCATTCCACGACGCCGCGTTTGCGAGCGAGAAGAGAGCGGAGCGTATCCTGCTGAACCGACTTTTCCTTGGAGCAGGCGCGACGATCATGGCCTTCCTCTTGGCTGCCTGTCAGACGACTCCAACGCCTCCGTCCGACGCCGGGACCCTCGCGGGCACCATCGAAGTTGACGGCTCCAGCACCGTGTTCCCCATCTCTGAGGCCGTGGCCGAGGAGTTCCATAAGAAGCACCCAGGAGTCCAGGTCAACGTGGGCGTCTCGGGCACCGGCGGCGGCTTCAAGAGGTTCGTCGTCGGCGAGACCCAGGTATCCGACGCCTCCCGCCCCATCGCGGCCTCCGAGGCCGCGCAGGCGAAGGCCAACGGCGTTGAGTACGTCGAACTCCCCGTGGCCATCGACGGCCTCGCCGTCCTGGTCAATTCCCAGAACACTTGGGTAACCTGCCTCACCACCGTGGAGCTGAAGCGCATCTGGGAGCCCGGCTCCACCATCAACAACTGGAGCCAGGTCCGGGAGGGGTTCCCCAACCGGCCCCTCCACCTCTATGGGCCTGGCACCGACTCCGGGACATTCGACTACTTCACCGAAGTCATAGCTGGCGAGGCGAAAGCCTCCCGGCCCGACTTCAACGCCAGCGAGGACGACAACGTCCTCGTCCAGGGCGTCATCGGCGACCCCAACGCCCTGGGTTACTTCGGTTACGCCTACTTCACCGAGAACATGGGCTCCCTCAAGCTCCTGGCCGTGGACGGCGGCAAAGGCTGCGTTGCTCCGAGCGATCAGACGGTGAAGGACGGCACCTACGCACCCCTCGCCCGGCCCCTCTTCATCTACGTCAACGTGGCGTCTCTGGCCCGGCCGGAGATGAAAGCCTTCGTGGACTTCTATCTTCAGAGCGCCCCTGCGCTCGTGGCCGAAGTCGGTTATGTGCCCCTCCCTGCCCAAGAGTACGAGGCCCAGAGGGCCAAGATAGGCTAGAGTGACGGGTCAAAGAGCAGCAGTGGCAACCGTTTGGGCCCTGAAGAGGAGGACCACGCGCCGGAACGAGCAGATCATCTTCCTCGTTCTGTTCCTCAGCGCCATGGTCTCCATCCTGACCACCGTCGGTATCATCTACGTCCTGGTGAGCGAGAGCCTGGGCTTCTTCCAGCAGGTCTCCCTCTGGGACTTCCTCATGGGCAGTCAGTGGACTCCCCTTTTCCAGCCCCAGCACTTCGGCGTCCTGCCCCTGGTGGGCGGCACTCTCCTCGTCACCGGCCTGTCCGCTCTGGTGGCGCTGCCGGTGGGACTGGGCAGCGCCGTCTACCTGAGCGAGTACGCCCCGGAGCGAGCCCGCCGGGTCCTGAAGCCTCTCCTGGAGGTCCTGGCCGGCGTCCCCACGGTGGTCTATGGCTACTTCGCCCTCACCTTTGTGACGCCCCTGCTCCAGAGATATCTGTTCCACGACATGATCGTCTTCAATGCCCTGAGCGCGGGCCTGGTGATGGGAATCATGATCATCCCCCTGGTCGCCGCTCTCTCCGAAGACGCCATGGTCGCCGTGCCCCGGTCGCTGCGGGAAGGGGCCTACGCCCTGGGAGCCACCAAGTTCGAAGTAGTGAGCAAGGTCGTCGTCCCCTCCGCCCTCTCTGGCGTCGTCGCCGCCTTCATTTTGGGCCTCTCCCGCGCCATTGGAGAGACGATGCTGGTGACCATCGCCGCCGGTGCCACTCCCAGGCTCACTCTGGACCCTCGCGAAAGCATCCAGGCGATGACCGCCTACATCGTGCAGGTCAGCCTGGGGGAGACGCCCCACGGGACGCTGGTCTACCACAGCATCTTCGCCGTGGGTCTGACTCTCTTCGTGATGACCCTCGGCATGAACATCCTGGGCCAGTGGGTGGTACACCGCTGGCGCGCGAGGTACTAGAAACGATGTTGTGGCCGGTGCTGGGGCCCCGCCTCACCTTCCGCCAACGCCTTGGAGTGCGCAAGACGCTGGGACGGGCGGCTTACGTCTTTCTGCTGGGAACCACCCTGGTCGGCATCGCCACCCTGGCTGCCCTCCTCCTCGATATCCTCCTCGACGGCCTCCCCTGGCTGTCCGTGGACTTCTTCACCAACTATCCCTCCCGCCACCCGGAGCAGGCGGGCATCCGCGCGGCCCTCTTCGGGACGCTTTGGATGGCCGCGCTCACGGCCCTCCTCTGCTTCCCCATTGGCGTGGCCACCGCCGTCTACCTGGAGGAGTACACCTCTCAGAACTGGCTTTCCCGGATCTTCAACACCAACATCTCCAACCTGGCGGGCGTCCCGTCTATCGTCTACGGTCTCCTGGGCCTGGCCATCTTCGTCCACACCCTCTCCTTGGGACGAAGTGTCTTGGCGGGCGCTCTCACCATGACCCTGCTGGTCCTCCCCGTGGTCATCGTGAGCGCGCAAGAGGCGATCCGCGCCGTCCCGGACGCCCATCGGCAAGGGGCCTACGCCCTGGGGGCGACGAAGTGGCAGACCGTCCGCAACATCGTTCTCCCCGCCGCCCTGCCCGGCATCCTCACGGGCACCATTCTGGCCATGGCCCGGGCCGTCGGCGAGGCGGCGCCCATGATCGCCATCGCCGCCCTGGTCTATCTCACCTTCACCCCTGTTAGCCCTCTGGACCGGTTCACCGTCCTGCCCATCCAGATATTCAACTGGGTCTCGCGGCCCCAGGCTGAATGGCAGGGAGTGGCGGCGGCGGCCATCGGCGTGCTCTTGGTCCTCATGCTGGGCATGAACGCCGCGGCCATCTTGCTGCGCAACAAGTATCAGAGGCGCTCCGAGGAGTAAGGACAGCCATGGTTCAGGCCACTGCACCGAGCGAGGTCTTCCACGTCCGCGACCTCAACTTCTACTACGGGATGTTTCGCGCCCTGCGAGGCATCAACCTCGCCATCCCTCGACAGCGGATATTCGCTCTCATCGGCCCTTCGGGGTGCGGGAAAAGCACCCTCCTCCGCTGCTTCAACCGCATGAACGACCTCATCCCCGGCGCGCGGGTAGAGGGGGAGGTCCTCTTTAACGGCGCGGACCTGTACGCTCCCGAAGTCGATCCCGCCGAGATCCGCTACCGCATCGGGATGGTGTTCCAGAAACCCAACCCCTTCCCCAAGTCCATCTTCGACAACGTCGCCTTCGGTCCCCGGATCAACGGGTACACGGGAGATATCGCCGAGGTCGTCGAGAGGGCGTTGCGGCGGGCTGCCCTGTGGGACGAAGTGAAAGACCGGCTGAAGCAGAGCGCCTACGCCCTCTCTGGCGGCCAGCAGCAGCGGCTCTGCATCGCTCGGGCGTTGGCCGTGGAGCCAGAAGTCATCCTCATGGACGAACCGTGCTCCGCTCTGGACCCCGCAGCAACCTTGGCCATCGAGGACCTCATCCGCGAGCTGTCCAAGGAGTACGCCATAGTACTGGTGACGCACAACATGCAGCAGGCTGCCCGCGTCTCCGACCGGACGGCCTTCTTGATGATGGATGAGAGCCGGAGCGGGTTCCTGGTGGAGGAGGGAGAGACGGAGGAGATCTTCGCCAACCCCCACGACAAGAGGACTGAGGCGTACATCACGGGGCGCTACGGCTAGTCCCACCTGCTTACTCTGGGTGTATACTGGATAGTCAGTTTAGAACATAATGCGCGATAGCTGTCGCTGAGGGAGCGCAGGATGGTCAGGATCGCTTTCGAAAAGCATCTCCAGGAGCTCCAGGACGATGTCCTGGCCATGGGCAGCATGGTGGATAAGGCGATCGACCGCTCCGTTGAGTCGCTGAAGAGACGCGACCTGGATCTGGCGCGCCAGGTCATCGCCGACGACGCCAAGATCAACCAGGCGCGCTTCGACATCGAGGAGAAATGCGTCCACCTCATCGCCACCCAGCAGCCCATCGCCAGCGATCTGCGCATCCTCGTCGCCGTGCTGAACATCATCGTGGACTTGGAGCGCATGGGAGACCATGCGGAGGGGATCGCCCGCGTCAACGTGCTCATGGGAGACATGCCTTTGGTGAAGCCCCTCATCGACATCCCCCGCATGGCCCAGAAGTCCCGGGGGATGCTCAACCGGAGCCTGACTGCCTTCGTCAACCGGGACGCCGAGGACGCAAAGCGCATCTGCGCCGAGGACGACGAGGTGGACAACCTCTACGATCAGGTCTACCGAGAGCTCATCACCATCATGCTGGGAGACCCGCGGACCATCACTCCCGCAACCTATCTCCTGTGGGCGGCCCATAACCTGGAGCGCGTAGCCGATCGGACCACCAACATCTCCGAGCGGGTGGTCTTCCTGGTCAGCGGACACATGCAGGAGCTAGCCTCGAGGTTCTAGCTCCCTCTGCCCTCCTACACGGGGATTATGCCACCCACCACCCTGGGAGGTCTCAGAGGTAGGCGACGCCTCCTGTATCCCCCGCCTGAGAGCGTGCACCCTCTCAGGGCTCGCCGAACGTCGGCATAAGACGGAAACGAGGCCTGCAGAACGCAGCGCGGCGTTTGGGGTACTATGAACCCATCTCGCTTCTAGCAAGGTGCACGCATGCTTTGGCTCGCGCTCCTCGGAGGCGGCCTCTTCGCCGGCGCCTATGGCGCCCTCATCGGCGCGGGCGGCGGTTTCCTCCTCGTCCCTTTCCTCCTCTTCCTCTTCCCGGACAGGCCCGCAGGGGTGATCACGGGGATATCCCTGGCTGCGGTCTTCATCACCGCCGCCTCCAGCAGCGTCATCTACGCCCGTCAGCGCCGCATCGACTACCCCTGGGCCGTGAGCTTCGCGGTCACCGGCATCCCCGGAATGGCTCTGGGTGGCTACGCCGTTACTTTCCTCTCCCGAAGCGCCTTTCAGACTATCTTCGGCGTTGTCCTCCTCCTCCTCGCTATCTACCTTCTCGTGCGGCCTGTGCGGTTCAGGAGACCCCGCCCGAATGCCACCCCCACGCAGGGAAACGCAGAAGGCATCTCTCTCCTCCGGCGGCTCCCCGGCGCGCTTCTGGGGTTTGGCATCGGCTTCGCCGGGGGGCTCCTGGGGATCGGCGGCGGCATCCTGCTGGTGCCGGCGGCGATCCAGCTCTTGGGACTTGCTCCCCATATCGCCACTGCCACCTCCCAGCTCAACATCCTCCTCACCAGCCCGGCAGCCCTGCTCGTCCGGGGCCTCTCATTGGAGTTCGTCTTGGACGACCTGAAGCACACGGCAGTGCTGGGCATCGGGACGCTGGTCGGAGCCCAGTTTGGCGCCCGCCTCTCGCCGCGAGTCTCCGGCCCTCTCATCATCCGTCTCTTGGCCATCGGCCTGGCTCTGGTCGCGGTCCGGCTCCTTTGGCCCACGACGTAGCGAAGCTCAGAGAGCGCTAGTGTGCCGTCTTGACCCGCGTCCTCTCTCGTGCTACGTTCGCTCTATCCACAAGACTCGCGGCGCCCGTCGCTCGAAGACGACGGGCGCCGCGAACAAGCCACAGGAGGGGGGCGAGTGACAACACAACGAGGTGTCCGTTACGAGGGGATGATGGCCGAGACCATCACGTACTCTGGCCATGGCGGGGACATCATCGAGGCCTACTTGGCCCGTCCCTTGGGATCGGGCCCCTATGGTGGGGTGGTGGTGATCCACCACATGCCGGGCTGGGACGAGGCGACGAAGGAGATCACGCGAAAACTGGCCCATCACGGGTACATCGCCATCGATCCGAACCTGTACTCACGGGAAGGGCTGGGAGACCCAGAAGCGGCGGCCGCTGCGGCGCGAGCGGCCGGCGGCGTCCCGGACGATCGCTGCATCGGCGACGTGGAGGGCGCCGCTCGCTTCTTGCGCTCCTTGCCCTTCTCTAACGGCAAGGTAGGAGTCATCGGGTATTGCTCAGGCGGGCGCCAGGTGTACCTGGTGGCCTGCAACATTCCTAGCCTGAACGCCGCAGTCTCCTGCTATGGCGGGAACGTAGTGACCCCGCCAGAGCGGTTGACGCCCCGTCAGCCCGTGGCGCCCATCGACATGACGCGCAACCTGGCGTGCCCGCTTCTGGGCCTCTTCGGCGTCGAGGACGCCAACCCCTCCCCGGAGCAGGTAGCTCGAACGGAGCAGGAGCTGAAGCGCCTTGGTAAGACCTACGAGTTCCACACCTACCAGAACGCCGGACACGGCTTCTTTGCCGTCGATCGTCCCAGCTACCGGCAGGAGGCGGCCGTGGAGGGATGGAAGCAGGTGTTCGCCTGGTACGGCAAGTACCTTAGCACCTAGCCGCTAACAGGCTGCTGAAGAAGGGGAGTCCAGTCCCGAGAAATCGGGATTGGCAGTCCGCCGTAGGCGGATAGGGGTGTCCCCCAGATACAATTCTTCCCCCCTTCCTGGCCAGGAAGGGGGGAAGGGGGATGGTCGAAGAAGTTTTTGTCACCCTGCTCGTGTGGTGACTTCGGAGGTGAACGGATGAAGATGAGAGTCTTCGACCACGAACGGCTCGTGGCACTGAACGGAAGCAGCATCCAAAGCGGGCGCGGTCAGAACTTGCCCGCCGGACGGCTGCCGACGAGCGCCCAGGACCGCTACTGGGTGAGCGCCCATGCCGTCCGAGATCGAGACGGCCAGCAGGAGGTCCGTCTCTGCGTCGTCTTGGACCTGTTCAGAGGCCAGACCGCATGGCTGGACGTCTCGTCGGAAGAGTTCGCCGCCATCCCGGAGATCGATGTGTCCGCCGATGAGTGGGAGACGGCCATGTGCGCCGGGACTCCCCCGGTAGCCCCGTAAGGGGGACTCGGAGCTTTACTGCTGACGCTCTCTCGAGCCGGAAGAGGATGCTCGCAGCGGGCGCGCCTCTCTGGAGGCGTTACGTTGCCTCGTCTGGCGCACGGCGAACAGAAGGCCTCCGAAGAGGACCACGCTCAGGTAGCTTACCGATCGGTCTAGGAGAGTAACGGAGACCGCCGTATCGATGGGAAAGCTCAGCAAGAAGAGACCGGTGACGCCGGCCTCCACGAGGCCCACGCCGCCCGGCCAAGGCACCGTCGTGAGCAGTGAAGTAGCGAGGGCGATGAAGAGGACCATGGCGGGCGCCACCTCCAACCCCAGGCTCGCGAGGATGAAATAAAGGCGTCCTCCCTCAACCAGCCAGCCGACGAGGCTTAAGGCGCTCAAGAGGGGAACCCTCTGGAAGCTGCCCAGAGTCCCTGCGTGGAAGTTGAGGTACCACCTTCGCAGGGGGCCAGGGAGCCTTTGGCCAAGCCTCTCTCCCAGAAGCGCCATCCCCAGGAGCCCCAACAGAGCGACCCCTACCAGCACGAGGGCCGCTCCGACGATGATCGCCATGGTCAGGTCGACCTTTCCTGCCCAGATGAAGGTCCCGGTAACCGTCAGCAGGATAGCCACGGCGACGAGGTCCACCACACGTTCGGCGAGGAGGGTGCCCATGCTCTTGGAAAAGCTGGCCCTGGCCTCGTTCGCCAGCAGGTATCCCCGGAGGGCGTCGCCCATGCGAAGCCAGCCGATGGCGTTCCCGAACCAGCCGATCAGCACTAATTGGCTGAAGGTAAAAGAGGAAGGGAGTCTCTCTCCCTGCTCTCGCCCCAGGCCGGAGTTGCCCGCCAAAACCCGCCAGCGCGCTCCTCGAACGGGGAAGCTGAGGTAGTAGACCCCAAAAGCCAGAAGGAAAAGGAACGGGTTTGCCTGGCGGATGTTGGCCCAGGTGACAGCCAGGTCCACGTCGAAACGGACGAGTAAGAAATAGAGCACGCCTCCCGCGACCAGAAAGGAGACGAGGGCCGCCGGGCTGAACAGCCGCCTTCGGAGAGGGAGAGCACTCAGTCGATCGCCGGCGATGGCCCGCCTCCTTCGCCTGGGGCTCTGGCAAAGAGTGGCCTCTTCTTGGGAACGCCAGGGCGCCGAGGGTAGAGGGCTGGGGTGGAGGCTACCTTCTCCAGGACCACGAGGCAGCGTCCAGGAGGCAACTCGGGCAAAGAGACGGGGACAACCTCCCGCACGGAGCCTCCCAAGAGCGCGATGGCTCGCTGGGCCTGGGCTATCTCCTCGTCCACCCCCCGCCCTTTCGGAGCGATCACCCGCCCCCCGACCGACGCAAAGGGCAGGCATAGCTCGGCGAGAGTCGCCAGGGGAGCCAGAGCCCTGGCCGTGACGAGAGGATACGACTCCCGATGCTCCGGTTGATGGGCGATCTCCTCCGCTCGACCAGCCACTACCGTCACGTCGTGGAGTCGAAGGGTCGCGACGGCCTCTCGCATGAATCTCGCTTTCTTCCCCGTCGCCTCGAGGAGCGTCACCGAAAGCTC
Organism: Chloroflexota bacterium; assembly: GCA_016210295.1. Classification (GTDB taxonomy): domain Bacteria; phylum Chloroflexota; class Dehalococcoidia; order UBA6926; family JACQUM01; genus JACQUM01. Next base: position 12,893 of record JACQUM010000136.1, read on the forward strand.
CGGGAAGGCCAGCTTCAGAGGGATGCCCGGAATGCCCGCGCCGCTTCCCACATCCAGGAGTCGCGTTCCGGCGGAAACAGGATGGGGCAACGCCAGGGCTACCGTCAAGGAGTCGAGAAGGAGAAGTCTCTCCACCTCTCCCGCCGAAGCGAGGCCCGTCAGGTTGGCGCGCCTGTTCCCTTCCAGGATGGTGTCCCGGTAAAGGGCGAAGGCCTGCACCTGACGGGGATAAAGCTCGATCCTCAGCCCGCGCGCGCCTTTTACAAGGGTCTCCATCGACGGCGGCACGATGGCGTTCGTTCTCATGACGGTGGGGCGCTCCGAACCGTCCCGCAGCCCTCTAGGTCTGGCCGAGCAGCAGGGGCCTCAGCGGCACGGCGCGGTCCAAGGGGTTGCGCTTCATGGCCGCCTCCACGTAGCGGTCCGCGTCCTCCTGAAGCAACAGCCCTTCGGCGACCAGGCGCTCCGTCGCCCTGGCGACCGCACGCACGTACCCTGCATGGGTGCGGTACCTCTCTTCGATGGAGAGGCGAGGGTCGCCGGTGGCCTCCCGCTCCGCCCTGGTCCGCGCGAAGGGGATGAAGCTGCCCGTCAGGGAATATAGCTCTCCCTCGGCGAACCCGGCCTTGCGGAGGTTCCAGCCCGTGTGGGTGCCCACGGGGGTTTCGATCTCCGGAGACCTCAGGCCGGCGATCTCGTTGCCGTCGGCATCGACCTGCGGCACCTGCACCGGATATTCCTGGCCGGGCGGCGCCTTGGGGGGATGCTCGGTGACGAGGCCGTCATCGAACTCGGGGCCGTAATCGTATCGAGGCAGGTGGCTGGGCGCCGTGGGGAGGCGGACGCCGGGCACCCTGGGGAAACAGGCCAGGACGGCCTCTGGAGCAGCGAGGGTCTCATCGCCTCGCCGAGGCAACCGGCTGGACGGAGGGGCCTTCCCCTCCGAGGCCCAGCGGTCCATGAGGACAAGACTGGCCCGGAGGAAGGGACTGGTCGTCATGGTGTTGGGGCTTTGCTGGCCAACGTCCTCCAGAGGTGCCAGGGCGCCACCGTGCTGAGCACCGGCGATGAAGAACATGCGGACGGTGCCGGGTATTCCTAGATCGTCACCGGTTCTCGGGTCCGTGTGGCCCAGAGAGGCGTGCCGCTGCCAGTACTCCGAGCTGGTGTGGGTGTGCACGACCAGAGGGTCGGATGGGGGGTCCTTGAGGACGCTGTCCACTTTGCCGGTGAAGGGGTCGGGAACGGCAGAGTAGGCGAAGGGGTACCGCTCCGAGGGCCACTGGTGCTCCTCGTGCTGTCGGGGGAAGCGCCCTATCTGAGCGAAGCGGACGTTGGCGAAGAGGCGGCCGGAGCCGGAGAGGTGGGGATAGACCGCGTCGAAGACCCGTCGCCCCAGGGGGTCCCTGTTGTAGCCGTCGTAGACGAACTGCCGAAGGGCCCGGGCGCTGAGGGAGGCGCCGTAGCCGTACACCTTCTCCACGAATCCTGCCAAGGGGTTGGGCTCGCCGGCCGCGTCCCATGCCTCGTGGCGAAGAACGGAGAGGAGGTCTCGGATCCCTACGGGTCCCAGGCCAGTGACCGGGGACCCCGCGGTGTCGTAGATCAGCTCGTAGATCCAGCCCGGCCGAATGCCCGCCTTCACGTAGCAATGAGAGGGAAACGAAGTCACCTTGACCTGGCCCGTCCGTGGGTCCTTCTCGGCCTGGGCGAAGGCCCATTCGTTCGGCGAGAGGGGTTGACGCGGGTCCGCCTCTCGCTCGCGGCGCGTGAACACCGCATGGGAGGTGTCTAGGTCGACCGACTCCTGGCACCGGGCGGTCGGGGAGCCGCTGAGGGGCAGTGAATAGATGCCCTCCTGGTCCACTACGAACTCCTGACGCACACGTCCCTGGAGCCTCCGGCCGTTCACCAGGGCCTCGGGAAGGTCGGCGGTGAGCAGGCCCTCGAGTGGGAGAAGGTCTCCCTGCCAACCGGACCAGACGACGGTGTACCCTTGACGCAGGAGGAAACCGTTGCCTGCGTGGGCCAGGGTGGAGGGGTCCAGGGCAGGAGGAGCAACGTTGAAGCCGGTGAGAGCCGTCCTATTGCCGCGGTTGCACACGTCATAGAGGATGCGGGAGTTGCCCCGGTCAAGGGCGACGGGCTTCAGGATGTCCAGGTCGGCTGCGAACTCCACCAGCCCGCGGCCGTTGCGGGGAGCCTTGTCCAGGTCCACCACGTTGCGATTGGTGGGGTCCTCGGGGTCCAGGGCAAACTCCGCCCTCCCCACCAGTCGCTCGTAGGGACCGGAGGGACCGAAGGAGTGTCCACCGGCGAAAGTAAGGCGACGGGTGATCGCGAGCCGGACCTCCGTCTTCATGGACTACCTTCCTGGCACCTCCTGCTAGATCGAGGCCTCCAGTATATGCCCGACGACGGCTAGACGCTTCACCTTCCCAAGGAGAAAGGAGAGGGCTCCTTGACACCCACGGGAGGGAGGATACACTGAACGCATGAACCCCTACCCCCTGGGTAGGGGTCTACCCATGAGATAGGAGGAAACTATGCGACCGGACATCCAGGCCGACGCCTTGAAGCGCATCAGTTACATCGAGGGGCACTTGGCAGGCGTCAGGAAGATGATAGAGGAGGACCGGTATTGCGTAGACGTCCTCAAGCAGACCTATGCCGTCCGGCGGGCCCTGGAGAAGCTGGAGGCCCTTATCTTAGAGGGCCACATGCAGACCCACGTGGTCGAAGGGATCAAGGGAGGCCGAGAAGGCCAGATCGTCGAGGAGCTCATGGAGCTCTACGGCCTCTCCCATACCGTGAGCGCTCGCTAGGGCAGGGGAGGGGAGGATGGCCACAGCCGCATCTGTCAAGAAGATCACCCTTGGCATCGAGGGAATGACCTGTGCCTCCTGCGTGATGCACGTTGAGAACGCCTTGAAGGAGGTCCCCGGGGTCGTCTCGACGCAGGTCAACCTGGCCACAGAGAAAGCCACGGTGGAGATCCAGGAGGGAGTCGCCCTCTCCGCCCTGGCCCACGCCGTGGCGGATGCAGGATACGGGACCCGGAGCGAGAAGGCCACAGTGAAGGTGGGCGGCGTGGAGGAGCCCGCAGAGGCGGCCCGGTTGGAGCAGGCCCTGCGGAGTCTTCTTGGCGTGCGTGCCGCCACGGTCAACCCCGCCAACGGCCAGGTGATGGTGGAGTACCTGGCCGGGGTGCTGGAGACAGGCGACCTGAAGGTCGTCGTGGAGGGGATGGGCTTTCGGTACATGGGCGTGGAGGAGGAGTTCGACCAGCACGCCCTGGCTAAGGCGGAGGAGGCCGCCCACCTTCGGAAGAAATTCCTCGTCGCTCTGGCCGGAGGGGCGGTGGTCACTGCCCTCAGCATGCTGTATATGGTCCCCGGGTTCCAGTTCTTACCACCACAGCCCTTCAACGTCCTCTTGTTCCTCATCGCCACGCCTGTTCAGTTCTGGGCGGGGTCCCAGTTCTACACCGGCGCCTGGGCGGCCCTCAAGCACAAGACCTCCAACATGAACACCCTCATCGCGGTGGGGACATCGGCCGCCTATTTGTACAGCGTGGCCGTGACCTTATTCGAGAGTTTCTTCGAGCCCCTGCACGCCTACCATGCCCATCCCCTGTTCGGCCATTCGACGGGGACGTACTACGACACCGCGACGATCATCATCGCCCTTATCCTTCTGGGCCGCTTCCTGGAGGCCCGTGCCCGAGGCCAGACCTCCGAGGCCCTCAAGAAGCTCATGGGCATGCAGGCCAAGACTGCTCGGGTGGTCCGGGCAGGAGAAGAGCTGGAGGTCCCCATTGACCAGGTCATTCCAGGCGACGTCGTCACCGTCCGCCCTGGCGAGAAGGTCCCCGTGGACGGTGTGGTCTTAGAGGGCCGCTCCGCCGTGGATGAGTCCA
>JACQUM010000143.1 GCA_016210295.1 Chloroflexota bacterium
GAACTCGTAGGTCGAGAGGACCAGAGTGTAGTAGTACCAGGGCTGGCCTCCCCGCCGCTCCTCCTGCTGAGCCAGCCAGTAGCCCAGGGACTGCCAGATGCCGGTCCCCACGCCGATCCAGTTGGTGAAGATGGTGGTGAAGAGCACGACGAACAGACCCCAGAAGAGAAGGGCAGCGATGATCCACACCCTGCGGTTCCACAGGAGCCCCACGATGGCGCCGACGCCAAAGAGAAAGAGGGTGAAGCCCACCGCCACGTCCAGGCTCTGGAGAGCGACGCCGCCAACGTTCAGTTCGCCTGCGCCGGGCGTGTGCAGGTAGGTGAACTCAGCCACGTCGGGGCCGGAGAGGCTCTCGACGATGCCAGCCTTTTCCGACAGTGGTACACCTAGAGCGACGTACTGCCCGTCGGGGCAAGGGGGGATGTACTCGCGGGTGCGACAGGGATTGTCGTTAACTAGCGTGAGGCCGAGGGGGCCCTGAAAGAGACCGAGGCCCGCCGCCCCGAGGGGCAGCGCCAGGGTGGCCACGAGAAGGAGCAAAGAGGCGGCTGGGCCGATTCGCGATAGCGAGGTTCGCCGCCTCACTAGACCCCAAAGGTCGGGGAGAGCCAGGATCGCCAGAAAGCTCCCGAAGGTGAGCAGGTGGATGTAGGTGATCTCTTTGGTGGCAAAGCTGAGGGCCAGGACGGTGACGGAGGCGTACAGATAGCGGTGCCGTCGCGTGTCCAGGTAACGAAAGATGGCCCAGACCAGGAGCAGGCTCCAGAGGACGACGTCCGCGTCGTTGCGAAAGAACCGGCTGAAATAGAGCATGGCCGGCGAGACGGCAAGGAGAGCCGCGGTCGCAAGGGCTCCCAACCGGCCGAGGTAGGGCCGCAGGAGGAGAGGCGCCGCCACCGCCGCCGTCCCCAGGATGGCCGGGAGGAGCCGCGCGGTGGTGTCGGAGTCGCCAAAAATCTTGAACAGGCCCGCCGTGGCGATGAACTGGAAGGGCCCGTGCATGAGCGGGTCGTGGCGAAAGATGCCGTGGGCGGCCAGAAGCCAGGTGTAGTAGGCGTGGATGCCCTCGTCGTGGTGGAAGGCGCGGGAGCCCAGGTCCCAGAAGCGGAGGACGGCTGCGCCGAGGACGACCAGGGCGAAGGCGATACCCCAGGGCGTGGGGCGGCGCAGAGCCTTCGCCGCCTTTTGGAGACCTTGGGCAGCCGCGATCAGGAGACCGGCGCCCACCTCCACCGCCGTCCGCCCTTCCGAGCGCGGCCTCACGATCTGGACCCCAGACCCGGAGTCCCGCGTGTCCTTTGCCCCCACCCTACCCTCCTGGCACCCCGAAGATGAACACGTCGCCCGCCATGTGCTCTATGGGCAAGAAGCCCTGGAGCCGCTCGACCACTTGCGGGCCGTACCTCTCTCGTTCCAAGCGACCGACATAGACATAGTCTACCCCGTACAATCGGAGGAGTTCCACGGCCTGGAGGGGGGGAGCAGAGCGGTAGATGGCCTCGACGGCCTCCGGTCTTCCCTCTTGCGGTGCGCCGGAGCCCCGCCACTGGTCCTCGTGCCCAGACCAGCCAAGGAGGGTTGGAATGCCCGTGATGGCCGAGACGCGGCCATAATCGCTGTAGTCGTCGCCCTTGGCCTCCAGGAGCACGGAGCCCGGCGGGGCTTTGTCCCGCAGCCACTCGGTGGCCTCGATCTCCGCCGGGAAGGTCCGCCGGAGCGAGGCGAGCCCGTCCAGGGCTGCGCTCGACGAAGGAGACGCGGCCACACGGGTTCCCAGGGCCAGGGGACCGTACGGGAGGGCGATGGTCGCAAAGAGGAGCGCCACGGCCAGCCATCCCCCACCGGCCCAGCGCCGTAGCCTCTTTCGGGGATCGCGCGGCCACGGCCCGGTGGCCAGCCAGGCGATACCAATGGCCGCGGCCACGGCCAGGAGCAGCCAGGCTTGGTAGTGGAGCTTGAAGGCGGTGTTCATGCGCGTCCCGAAGAGGTCCGCTACGTAAAAGAGCTCCGGCCCCATCATAAGCAGCGCTGCGAAGACGACGACAAGGCCCAGGAAGGTTCGTCCGGCCCGGTCTGGCGTGGCCGTCTGCGGCGAGAGGCCGAGGAGGGCGCAGACGGCCACGCCGATGGGAAGGGTGAGGAGTAGGGACCGGTCTGCGAAGCTGCCCAGGGCTTGCCCCACGGCCCTCGTCCCTTCTGAGGCAGCAGCCTCTCCGAGGAGGTTGCCGAGAGCCAGGAGACCTGGGCCGAGAAGCGCCCAGACGAAAAAAGGAAGAAGGGCCACGGCAAAAGAAAAGAATAGCCAGGAACGCGGCACGGTGCGCCAGGCACTCTGAGCACTGGCCACGGCAAAGGCAAATACCGCTGCGAGGAGCGGGCCCCACAGGAGAAGATAGTGGACGGGCCGCGTCCCGGTCTCCACCACCGGCAGGAAGCCTCGGGCTTGGGACGCGAAGTTGAGATAGAAAGGAAGGTACAGGACCACCGCGAGGGAGGAGACCACCAGCCCGGGAACGGCGATGTCTTGCACAAGACCGAGGAGACGGCCTCCCTCGGCCGCGCGACGCAGGGCTATGGCCGCCACCAGGAAGCTCAGGAAGGTTGGCAGGTCCCAACTGTTGATGAAGCCCAGGGCGCCAAAGGCGACGGCGAGCAGGGCTGTCTCGCCGGGCTGGCGGAAAGGCCAGCGCCAGTCGGGGGCGCTGGAGCGCGCCAACCACGCCAGCCCCAGACCCAGGGCAACCAGGTCGAAGGGGATCGCCATGAGGTGGGGGTGGAGGTCTCCCAGGGCGAAGCTGAAGGCGGGGACCTCGTCGATAGGGTCGGCGTAGGTCCCGTCGACGATGACGCGGCTCGCGTGCCAGTACCAGGAGTCGCCTTGAGGGAGAAGGCTCCCTCCGAATGGCGCACCGCGCATCTGGGGGATATTGAGCCAGTCCCAGAAGTCGGCGCTGCCCCAGCCCCATGCGCGGACGAGCTCAAGAGTTCCTACGAAGTTGCCAGCCAGGAGCACGAGAACGGCTGCAACCAGCCCGGCGAATATCTGGAGTCGGAGAAGAGCCGACCGTCCCAGCCGCGTGAAGCCAGAGAGACGGACGGCGTTGGCTGCCAGCCCGAAGGCCGCGATGGCCGCCAGCCCGAAGAAGGTGGCCAGGCCCAGATTATAGGCAACAGTGGCGGGGACCAGGGCCAGCCGCGCCAGGACGCTGACCATGACGTAGCCGAAGTAGTAGTAGCTGATGCTAGAGCCGCTGAGCCAGGGATCGGCGGGAGGGAAAGAGTCGCTGCGGAGGGAGCTGGCGAGGAAGGCCAGGTCCATGGGTTGCTCGGTGGTGAGGCCCGTGCCGAGCACGGTGGTGAGATGGACGTCGGGGGCCAGGGCCCGAAAGGCCACGAACAGAAGGAAAGCTCCCGTAAAAACCGCCTCCTCCGCAATGAGGAGACCGCGTTCGTATCGAAGGAGCAGGAGGAGCTCTTCTCGCTGGACCCAGAGGCTGGCTGCACAGGCGATGGCGAGGAGGAGCAAGACGGCGAGGAGGGTCGAAGCGGCGCTGGGGACTAGTCCGGTGATAACGGCGGCCCAGAAGCCGAAGGAGACGAGGAGGAGCCCTATCGGCTTGGCAAAGGCGTAGCCTCGGTCTGGAAGGCGAATGACGGGGAGGAGGAGTGGAAAGACGAGGAGGCCGAGAAGCTGGAGGGCTCCCCACCAGAGGAGGAGGTTCGGCACGGATCTTCCTTGCTCTCTAGCAAGCGAACCAGGTGGTTGGCATCATTCGCCCGACTTTGTAGAAGGATGAGCTTGAGTTCGGCAGGTCAGGAAAGATGCCCCCCTGCCCACCCCTAGCCCTTCCTTCCCTGGATATCCGGGAGCCCGAAGAGCGCCCACCCGGAACGGATGGGCATCGAGAAAGAGCCCTGGACAGGCTGGAAACCTGAACCCGGGGGAAGTGCCAAGGCGCGCTGGACGGCCCACACGGAAAGAGACTGCATCTTCTCCATTGTGGCCATCTCTTCGAGGCTGAAATAGCCAGCCCCCATGGTCTCTTCACCAGCGATGGTCGGCTCCCCGGAGAGGGGTTCTAGGCGGAAGACGACGTAGATATTGGTGCTGGTTCCGCCGAAAGGGCCGGCGACGGCGTGGCGGAAGCCGATGACCTCCTGCACGCGCGCGATTATCCCCGCCTCCTCCCGGACCTCCCGTTCCACGGCGGGGATGATCTCCTCGTCGCTCTCCACATATCCCCCTGGTATCTGCCAGGAGCCGCGACCGGGGTTGATCCCGCGCTGGATGAGCAGGGCCTTGCCGTCTCGGAGGACGACGGCCCCGCAGCCGATGGAGAAGTCTCCGAAGTGGAAATAGCCGCAGCCGGTCGCCGGGCAGGCGGGACGCTCCCGGCCTCCTTCCAATTTCATCTCCAACGGCGTGCCGCACCGTGGGCAGTATTTCATCATCCGAGAGACCTCCTGTGGCAGGCGCCCTCCTCGACCGATTATACCAAGGAGAGGACCCCCTTGAACGAATCCCCCTTCGAGTCGCTCTACTCAGGGGTTAGGAGAGCGTCCACGAACTCCCGGGCGTCGAAGGGGACCAGGTCGTCGGCCTCTTCCCCAATCCCGATATAGGCGATGGGGATGCGGAGCTCCCGAGCGATGGCGAAGACGATCCCCCCTTTGGCCGTTCCGTCCAGCTTGGCCAGGACAAGATGGGTGACCGGGGAGGCTCGCGTGAACTCCCGTGCCTGGAGGAGCCCATTTTGCCCCGTCGTCGCGTCCAAGACCAAAAGCGTGTGGACGGAGGTGGGGGGCACAGCGCGGTCGATGATCCGGCGGACCTTCTTGAGTTCTTCCATGAGGTTGCTCTTGGTGTGGAGACGGCCAGCGGTGTCAATGATGACCGCCTCTACGCCGCGTCGCTGAGCGGCTCGGAGGGCATCGAAGGTGACCGCTCCCGGATCGGCTCCAGCCTGGGGCGTTATGACCTCGATGCCTAGTCGCTCCCCCCAGGCGGCCAGTTGCTCGATGCCTGCGGCGCGAAAAGTGTCAGCGGCGGCGAGGAGGACGCTGTGGCCTCTCCCCTGGAACCAGCGGGCCAGCTTGGCAATGGTCGTCGTCTTGCCGCTCCCGTTGACGCCGACCACCAAGAGGACCTGGGGGAAGTTGGGAGGCCGCCCGGCGCTCTCGAGGGGGAGTGACGCGGCGCCGGAGGCGCCGAGCAGCGCGACCATCTCCTCCTTGAGGAGCTGACGCACCTGGGCCGCCTTCCCGACTCCCTGCCGACGCGTGGCCTCTTTTACGCGCCGGAGGAGGCCTTCCGTGACGTCGAGTCCGACGTCGGCACCGAGGAGAGATGCCTCTAGTTCGCCCCACAGGCTGTCGTCGAAGTCAGGCCGGGCGAAGGCGTTGGCAAGCTTGCGAAACCAGGTCTCCCTGGTCTTGCGCAGGCCTCCTTCCGTCTTGGTCTTCATGAATCACTCCTTGGAAAGTGGGGGCTCGTTGGCGCCAGGGACTGGCTCCGATGGGCCCTCGTCGTGGGTTGTCAGGACGCCGAGGGCCTGTGTCGCGGCCTCCATCTCGGCGGCCCGCTTGGAGGGGCCAGTCCCCCGCGCGAGGGGCTGCCCCGCGACGGAGACCTCGACGGTGAAGGTGCGCTCGTGGCTCGCCCCGCTGGTCGCGAGTAAGGTGTAGGCGGGTCGAGTGTGCCTGCGAGCTTGCAGGAGCTCCTGGAGGCGCGACTTAGGGTCGCGGCCCTCGGTGGAAAGCCTTGCGAGGTAAGAGCTTAGAAGCTGCTGCACCACCGTCTTTGTCGCCTCGGCGCCCTGGTCCAGGAAGAGGGCGCCGACAAGGGCCTCCAGGCCGTTGGCGAGGGTGACGGCGCGCTTGCGACCTCCACTCTGCTCCTCGCCTTTGCTCAGGTAGAGGAAGTCCCCCAGCTCCAGACTCCTCGCCACCTCTGCCAGGGTCTGGCGACGCACTAGGGCCGAACGCATGCGGGTGAGCTCCCCTTCGGCGGCCTTCGGGTACTCCTGGTGGAGCCACCCGGCGACGATGAAGCCCAGAACGGCGTCTCCCAGGAACTCCAGGCGCTC
>JACQUM010000135.1 GCA_016210295.1 Chloroflexota bacterium
CCATGCTCACGGCCTACGACTACCCCACCGCCAAGGTCCTCGACGAGGCGGGCATCCCTCTCATACTTGTCGGCGACAGCCTGGGCAACGTGGTGCTGGGCTACGACTCCACGGTCTACGTGACCATGGACGACATGATTCACCACTGTCGCGCGGTGACGCGCGGCGTCCGGAACGCCCTCGTCATCGGCGACATGCCCTTCATGAGCTACCAGGCCAACGTCTCCGACGCCCTCCGCAACGCCGGGCGCTTCCTCCAGGAGGGCGGGTGCCAGGCCGTGAAGATCGAGGGCGGCGAGCACATGGCGGAGACCGCCCACCGCATGGTCCAGGTGGGCATTCCCGTCATGGGACACATCGGCCTCACCCCGCAATCGGTGAACGCCCTGGGAGGCTACAAGGTCCAGGGACGCACCCTGGAGACGGCCCGCCAGCTTGTCAGAGGCGCCGCCGCCCTGGAGCAGGCGGGGTGCTTCTCCATCGTCCTGGAGATGGTGCCCGTCCCCCTGGCCCGTCTCATCACGGAGAAGGTCGGCGTGCCCACCATCGGAATCGGCGCGGGGCCCTTCTGCGACGGTCAGGTGCAGGTGGTGAGCGACATGCTCGGCCTCTTCACCGACTTCGTCCCCAAGCACACCAAGCAGTACACCCACCTGGCCCAGGCCATCCGGGCCGCCGTGGGCGACTACGCCCGCGAGGTGCGAGAGGGCCAGTTCCCCACCGAGGCCCACTCCTTCGGCATGAAGGAGGAGGTCATCGAGGAGCTGAAGGGGGAGCTATAGCAGGATGCTGAAATTGGAGAGTCCAGAGGGGCGAAGCCCCTTTGCCAGTCCTTCCGAAGGGAAGGATGGGGGCGTCCCCCAGCTTTTCATGTCCTCCTCCCTCTCCCAAAGAGAGAGGAGACCCAGCGGGTGAGTCCCGAGAGGGCTGAGCCCTCTCGGGCAGGGGTTGCAGGGGGTGTCCCCCTGCCTTGTAAGTTTCTCCCCCTCTCCCTGCTGTAGGAGAGGGGAACACAGGGGGTGAGGGTTTTCGGGATGACCTCCAGTACCTTCCCTGCTCGTGAGACGCATACGCCATGCGCCTCCTGACCACCGTCGCAGAGTTCCGGGCCGCCCGGGCCCAGGTGAAGGGCTCCCTGGGCTTCGTGCCCACCATGGGCTACCTCCATCAGGGGCACATGGAGCTGGTCCGCCGGGCCAGGAAAGAGAACGACACCGTCGCCGCCTCCATCTTCGTCAACCCCACCCAGTTCGGCCCCTCGGAGGACCTCGCCGCCTACCCCCGCGACTTCGACCGCGACCGGGCGATGCTGGAGAAAGAGGGCTGTGACCTCCTTTTCTACCCGGGCGCGGAGGAGGTCTACCCGCCCGGCTTCGACACCTACATCGAGATGGGGCGCATCGCCCAGCCGCTAGAGGGGGTCGCCCGGCCCGGCCACTTCCGGGGGGTCGCCACCGTGGTCGCCAAGCTCTTCAACGTCGTCCAGCCCACCCGCGCCTACTTCGGCCAGAAGGACGGCCAGCAGGTAGCCGTGGTGAAGAAGATGGTGCGCGACCTCGACTTCCCCCTGGAGATCGTCGTCGTCCCCACGGTACGGGAGCCCGACGGCCTCGCCATGTCCAGCCGGAACGTCTACCTGAAGCCCCTGGAGCGCCAAGCGGCCACCGTCCTGTGGCGCGCCCTCTCCCGCGCCCGCGACCTCTACGAGAGAGGAGAGCGCGACGCCGAGGCTCTCCGCGAGGAGGTGCGCCGGGTGCTGGACTCGGAGCCCCTGGCCCGCACCGAGTACGTCTCCTTGGCCGACGCCGAGACCCTGGAGGAGGTAGACCATGTAACGCGTCCCGTCATGGTCTCCCTGGTGGTGCGCATGGGAGCTACCCGCCTCATCGACAACATCATCCTGGGGTGAAGGCCCGTTCAAGGTTGCATGAGCGCGGGCTGGCTTTGCCAAGCACGATAGTCGTTGAGCAGCGGTACGAGTGGCTTTGACGAGGAAACTTCATGAGACTGAGACATAGCGATTTTCCAATCGGACTGCTTTGGGTAGCGATGGTGCTGGGTCTTATAGGTGTGATTGTTGTGGCGGCTATGAACCCCGATGATCCAGAGAAGGGCACTCTGTCGTACGGGGTCATCCTAGGATCCGGTGTGGTCTTCGTTCTAAGCCTCGGCCTGCTGCTGGCAAAAGGAGACGTCCATCGCTATTTTCCAGAGGAACTGCCTTGGGTAGCACTGGTGCTGGGTCTTATAGGCTTGATTGGCATGGCGGTTGTTGACCCCTATGCTGAGCAGGGCATTCTGTCGTACGGAGTCATCATTGCATTCGGTGTGGTCGCATTTTTTGGCTTCATCCTGCTGGCGGCAAAGCGCTTCGCGGGCAACGGGGATGCAATAAAGAACTCGGCGAGGAGCCTTCATCTGGAATCAGAGCGACGCGCTGCCAAAAATGTCGTGGAGCGCCTGCTGGCCCTTCAGCCCCCACGGTCCTGGAATGAGTGGACCCTGCCAGCACCCGAGTCGTACACCCTACTCCGCGGCGGGTACTACCTCAGGAGCGATGCCTTCGAGCTGGGCCTGCTCCAGCTGATCGCGATGGGCGTCCTGGCGCCAGGCGGCGAGGAAGCACCCGAAGGCGGTGGCGGCGACACGCCCTTGCGAAGGGGACCCGCTGCCGCGCACGCCCTCGCGGGATCCCTTGTCTCCATCTATCGCCTGTGGGCAGATCCCGATGTGCGTGTCCTCGTCACAGTCAAACAGCTAGCTCGCCAGGCCCGGCAGGAGTACGGCTCCCTCGACGGGTTTGCGGACCAGGTGGTCGTGGAGGAACTGGTGAAGGCGGGACTGTACACGAGGGAGGGCGGCCGGACGCCTGCGGGAGAGGCAGCGCGGGCTGACCTCGAGAGTCGAGTGGCTGGCGTCCTGCATGAGATACAGCAGAGGCGGGCTTCCAGGGTCGAGAAAGAGCCTCGCCAGGCCCTGGTCGCAGCGGTGATCGCCGTTGCAGTGGGGCTGAGGAGGCCGCCGGTGGAGACCGAACCGCAAACGGCGGAGCAGCAGGTGGAGCAGGGCACAGTGATGACAGCGGCGCCGCAGGAGGCCAGCGTTCAGAGTGACGTCTGGCTCGACGAGCGCTTCTTCAACCGCTTCGC
>JACQUM010000137.1 GCA_016210295.1 Chloroflexota bacterium
ACCTCGGCCAGGGCCAGCAGCCCTGCCAGGAGAGCGGTGAGGACACCGATGACGGCGACGACCCAGAGGATGGCGGGCGCAGCCAGGAAGAGGGGATAGAGTCGCGCCACCAGGAAGACACCCGCCGCCACCATGGTGGCGGCGTGGATCAGGGCGCTCACCGGAGTCGGGCCCTCCATGGCGTCGGGGAGCCAGACGTGGAAGGGCACCTGGGCGCTCTTGCCCATGGCCCCCAGGAAGATGAGAAGGACCACGACGGTAACCAATGCCTCGGAGGCGCCCGCGGCCCAATCGAAGACCCTCGCGATCTCAAAGGAGCCGGTCTGGGTGAACAGCAGAAGGACGCCGATGAGCAACCCGACGTCGCCGATGCGGGTGGTGACGAAGGCCTTCTTCGCCGCTTCCGCCGCCGGCCGATGTTCGAACCAGAAGCCGATCAGCAGGAAGGAGCAGAGCCCCACCAGCTCCCAGCTGATGTAGAGGAGCAGGAGGCTGTCGGTCAGCACCAGGCCCAGCATGGAGGCGGCGAAGAGAGAGTGGGCGGCGAAGTACCAGCCGAAGCGGGGCTCTCCTTTCATGTACTCCAGCGAGTAGACCTGCACCGCCAGGGAGACCGACGTGACCAGGACCAGCATAAGAGCGGCAAGGGGATCGACCCGCAGGCCGACGGTCCAAGCAACCTCTCCGACCCGGAGCCAGGAGAGCGAGGCGCTGACGATGCCCTCCTGGGCCACTCGCACCAGGAGAGACAGCGCAAGGACGAAGGAAGTAGCGATGGCCAAGACGGAGACCAGGGCCGCCGTCTTGCGGTAGCGGCGCATCCCGAGTCCCAACAGGACAAAAGCCGCCAGGGGCAGCAGCGGCACAAGGACGGCGGCGGTCTCGCGGGTCAGTAGCACGTTCCCTTCCTCATCCGACGTTGCACAAGAAAGAGGATAGGCAAGACCTGGTTTCCCCCAACGGGAAAAACAGGGGCGACCCCGGGAGTTGCTCCAAGCGTGGCCACAGGGTCAGGAGGCCGGCGCCTATCCTCCTGCCCTTGGTTCTCTTGGGGTGCAGGGGCAGAGCCCCTGCCTGGGGCCTGGGGGTGTCCCCCAACTTCCTTTTCCCTCCCCCTCTCCCGCTTTGGCGGGAGAGGGGGACACAGGGGGTGAGGGAATGGTCGAAATGGCTCCCCGAAGAGAGGGGGATGTAAAGCTCGCTCATCCTGCCATCCTCAAAATCCAAGCGCCTATCGGCGCAGAGAGTCCACCCGGTCCAGGTTCACCGTGGCCCTGCTGCGGTAGAGGCGGAGCAGGATGGCGAGGAACAGGCCGGCCTCCGCCGCCGCGACCGTGATGATGAACACCACGATGATTTGCCCCACCGCGCCCCCTGCGGCCCCGTACCGGGCGAAACCAATCAAGTTCAGGTTCACCGCGTTGAGCATCAGCTCGATAGACATCAACACCAGCACGGCGTTCTGGCGGGCCAGGACGCCGTAGAGCCCCAGGGAGAAAAGGGCGCCTCCCAGCAAGAGGATCGCCTGAAGAGGCGTCACGGCTCCTCCCTCGCCCGCGCAATGACCACCGCCCCAACCAGGGCCACCAAGAGGACCAGGGAGGCGATCTCGAAGGGCAGGCCCCAGTCGCGGAAGAGGGCGATCCCCAGCTCCTGGAAGCTCACGGCAGGTCCTGCTCCATCGTCGTGAACCTTCCACGGCGTCGTCAGGGCAGCGAGGGAGAAAAGGAAGAGGGACACCAGGGCCGCAACCACGGCCAGAGGTCGCTGCGGGTTGTCCTGCACCCTCCTCTGCTCCGGCGTCTGGGTCAGCATCACCGCGAACAGGAGAACGATCGTGACCGCGCCGCCGTAGATGAGCACCTGGACGAGGGCCAGGAACTCCGCCAGGAGAAGTATAAAGATCCCCGCCACCCCCACGAGCGCGACGAGGAGGAAGAATGCTCCGTAGACGACGTTGCGGGTGGCGACCACTCCGATCCCCCCCGCCAGGGTGACCCCAGTCAAGGCGAGGAAGACCAGAGTGCCCAGGTTCACTCCCGCTCCTCCGTCTTTCCCTCTTTGCCCTGCTGCGCCGCCCGCTCGGCGGCCTTCTTGGCGCGAAGCTCCGCCGCCTTGCGTCGCGCCTCCACCACACGCGGGTCCACTCCCTCCTCAGCGGAGGCACCGACGCCGGGCGCCTGTGGGACGCTGGGCGTCTCTAGCACGGGAGCGGCTACAACTTCCCCGCGTTCGGCGGCCTTCTTGGCGCGGAGCTCCGCCGCCTTGCGTCGTGCCTCCACCACCCGCGGGTCGAGGGACTCCTGAGGTGCCGCGACGGCGGCCACACCAGAGGGAGCAGCTTCCTCAGCCGTTGGGGCTGCCGCTCTTGGCGGGGCGGTGGCGCGCCGCTCCGACTTCTTGGCGGCGGGCGGGGACCACCAACCCTTCATCTGTTGCTTCTTGCCCTCCTCCAGGAGCCTCGCCAGGTCCCAGACCAGGTCGCCCCGCGTGGTCGCTCCCTCCTCGTGGAGGTCCGACATGATGATGGCGTCGAAGTTGCAGTACTCGACGCACAGCCCGCAGACGATGCAGTTAGCCGTGTTCAGGTGAAAGTCCTCGACAATCTTCCTCCGGTGGCTCTCCCCCGTGGCGGCCTTCGGGTTGTCCTTCATGGTCACGGTGATGCAGTCGGTGGGACAGACGCGGGCACAGACCAGACAACCGGTGCAGAAGGGCTCCCCCACCTCCCCATCCCAGGTGAGGACGGGGAAACCCATGTAGCGCGGCGCCAGGGGTGCGTGCTCCCAGGGGTACTGGACGGTCACCGGCTTCTTGAAGGCCAGAAAGAGGTTGGTGACCAGGCCCTTGAAGGTGCCGATCATGCGGCGTACCTCCCGCGGAGCCGGGCCAGGCGTCGCTCGCGTCGCCAAGAAAAAGCGGCCACCACGGCGACGAGGACCAGCCAGTTCACGGCCCCCAGGAGCCATTGCGGCCAGCCGTAGAAGAGGGCCGAGGCGATGAGGAGCAAGTTGAGGAAGGAGAGGGGGATGGCCACCTTCCAGGCGAAGGCCATGAGCTGGTCCACCCGCAGGCGCGGCAACGGGGCACGGATCAAGAAGAACAGGAGGACGAGAGCCGTAGCCTTGAGAAACAGCCACAGCGGCGAGTCGGAGAAAGGCCCGCTCCAGCCACCCAGGAAGAGGAGGGCTCCCAGGAAAGCCATGGCGCCGGCTGCGGCGTACTCAGCCAGAAAGAAGATGCCCCACCGGATGCCGCTGTACTCGACGAAGGGCCCGCCCACGATCTCCGACTCCGCCTGAGGGATGTCGAAAGGGATGCGTCCCGTCTCGGCCAGGGCGGCTATCAGGAAAAGGAGGAAGCCCAAGGGCTGGATCAGGATGTACGGGACGGGGACTTGCCTCTCCACGATCTCCACAAGGTTCAACGACTGCGCCAGGAGACCGACCGCCAGGACGGTGACCACCAGGGGTATCTCATAGCTGACAAGCTGGGCCGCCGAGCGCGCGCTGCCCAGGAGAGAGTACTTGTTGTTGGACGCCCACCCCGCCATGACCATTCCCACGATGGAGAGGGTCGAGACGGCGACGATGTAGAGGAGGCCAAGACCGAGGTTGCTGAGCACGAGGTCACGGGTGAAGGGGAGAGCCGCCCAGATCAAGAAGCCCGGGACGAAGAGCATGAGGGGCGCCAGATAGAAGATGAAGACATCGGAGCCCTGGGGCCGGAGGTCCTCCTTCACCAGGAGCTTCACCGCGTCGGCCACAGTCTGGAGGCTTCCCCACGGCCCCGTGCGCATGGGGCCCAAGCGCTGCTGGAGCCGCCCGAGCACCTTCCGCTCCGCCAGGATCAGCACCAGAACCGACCCCATGATGAAGTTGAAGAGGATGAAAGCGCCGATGCCCACCAGGATGATGTCCAGGAGGCTCACCGGTCCACCTCGCCCAGGACGATGTCCAGCGACCCCAGGATAACCACGCTGTCGGCCACGTAGACACCGCGAAGGAGCTGACGCAAGGCCATGAGGTTGCAGAAGGAGGGGCCCCGGATCTTGACTCGATAGGGATAGCCGCTTCCACCCTGGCTGACCAGATAGACGCCCAGCTCCCCGCGAGGGTTCTCAGTCCGCACATAGACCTCCCCCTTGGGAGGGCGGATGAGCCGTGGTGCCTTGCCCATGATGGGTCCCTCGGGGAGGCGCTCCAAACACTGCTCCACGATACGCAGCGATTGCTCGACCTCCCGCATCCGCACCCAGTAGCGGTCGTAGCAGTCGCCCACCTTTCCGACGGGGATGTCGAACTCCAACTCCGGGTAGACGGAGTAGGGTTCGGCGCGTCGCACGTCGTAACCGACGCCTGAGGCCCGGAGGGCCGGGCCAGTCACGCCGTAGTCCAGGGCGGCCTCGGCGGGGAGGATTCCCACGCCCATTGTGCGCTCCAAGAAGACGTCGCTGCCGTTCAGGAGATCCTCCGCCTCCCGGAAGCCAGCCCGGAGCTGGTCCAGAAGCCTCCCCAGGTCCAGCTTGAACCACTCCGGCACGTCCTCTTTGACGCCTCCAATACGGAGGTAGTTGTGCATCATTCGGGCGCCGGTCACCGACTCGAAGAGGGCCTGGATCAGCTCTCGGTCCCGAAAGCCGATCATGATGGGAGTCATCGCCCCAGCGTCGATCGCGAAGGTCCCATAGAAGAGCATGTGGCTCGCGATGCGGTTCAGCTCCGATAAAATCACCCGGACATACTCCGCCCGGGGAGGGACCTGGACCCCCATGAGCTTTTCCACGGCCATGACGAAGCACTGTTCGTTGTTGATGTTGGAGATGTAGTCCAACCGGTCGAACAGGGTGATGATCTGGGAGTAGTTTTCCCCCTCGCACAGGCGCTCAGAGCCCCGGTGCAGGTAGCCGATGTGGGGCACGCAGTCTATGATGCGCTCCCCCTCCAGGCTCAGGACCATGCGGAAGACCCCGTGGGTGGAAGGGTGCTGCGGGCCCATGTTCACCAGGAGGTCCACCCGCTCCCCAAGAGGGGCCTGGTCGGTGTTCACGGAGACACCCTCCTTACTCACCGTACAGCTCCCTTTGCTCCGGCATGGGATAGCTCTTCCGACCGGGGTACCCCTCGAACCCCTCGTACAGGAGCAGAGGAGAGAGGTCGGGGTGGCCTTCGAAGAGCACGCCGAAGAGGTCGTGCCCTTCGCGTTCGTGCCAGTCAGCCCCCTTCCACACGGTCGTTACCGTAGGGACCCGCAGGTCTTCGGCGGGAAGACGAGCCTTCAGCGTCACCTTGTGGGGATGAGAGAGGGAAGACAGGTGGTAGACGACTTCCATGAAGTCCACGTAGTCCACCACCGAGAGGCACCGCAAGAGCTTGAAGTCCAGGCCCGGCGTCGTCTTGAGGAGACGGCAGCACTCCACCATCTCCTCTCTGGGTATGCGGAGGACCATCTCGTCGAAAGAATACGATAGCTCCTGGAGGCGCTGACCAAGCGCTTCCCGCACACGGGGCTCGAGAGGCGAGGATGAAGTCTCCGCCCGAGTCTGAGGTTCCCGGGCCATCTACCGGCCCCCTCGCTCTCGGGCGTCCCGCATGATCTTCTCCTGGAGCTTCACGATACCGTCCATGAGCGCCTCCGGGCGGGGGGGGCAGCCCGGCACGTAGATGTCCACGGGGATGATATTGTCCACCCCCATGACCACGGAGTAAGAGCGGTTGTAGGGCCCGCCGCAGGTGGCGCAGGAGCCCATGGCGATGACCCACTTCGGAGCGGGCATCTGCTCGTACAGCAGCTTGATGGGGTCGG
>JACQUM010000138.1 GCA_016210295.1 Chloroflexota bacterium
GGCGTTGGGGCTCCCGTCCGGAGCCACCAGAAGGTGGGCCGCAACGACCCGTGTCCCTGCGGGAGCGGCCTCAAGTACAAGAGGTGCCACGGGAAGGCGGCCTGACGACTGGCCGGGGTGCCAGAGAGGGAGTCCAGAGGGGCTTTGCCTCTCTGGCAGGGGGCTGAGGTAGTGCTTGCGAGAGGCAAGCAGAGGCCATGAAATGCCGGCAGTGCGCAACGCCGAGATAGCCAAGGTCTTCTCCACCATCGGCGACCTCTTGGAGCTGAAGGGCGAGAACGTCTTCAAGGTCCGGGCCTACCAGCGGGCAGCCCGGACCATCGAGCAGCTCCCTCGGGAGCTCTCCCAGATCGCGCCGGAGGGGAAGCTTCAGGAGGTCCCCGGCGTGGGAAAGGAGATCGCCAAGAAGATCGAGGAGCTCCTGCAGACGGGGAGGCTGGGGTTCTACGAGAGGCTGAAGGGCGAGTTCCCCCCTGGCTTGGTGGACCTCATAGCTATCCCCGGCGTGGGGCCGAAGACGGCTCTCCTGGTGTCGCGGGAGCTGGGCATCTCCACCGTCGAGGACCTGGAGAAGGCGGCGCGGTCGGGCGTCCTGGCCACCCTCCCGCGGCTGGGGGAGAAGGCCGCCGAGAACATCCTCCAGCGTATCGAGTCGCTGCGTCGCAAGGACACGCGAAAGCCTATCGGCCAGGCCATGTCTGTTGTGGAGGAGGTCGTCGGCCTCCTCCAGAAAGAGCCGGGGGTTCACCGGCTGATCGCGGCGGGGAGCCTGCGGCGCTTCAAGGAGACGGTTGGGGACATCGACCTCATGGGCACCGCCTACGATCCCCCGGCGGTCATCCAGGCCTTCGTGCGCTTGCCTATCGTCGAGGAGGTCCTGGGCGCGGGGCCCAAGAAGGCCAGCGCTATCATCCGCGGCCTGCAGGTGGACTTTCGCATCGTCGAGGAGCACCAATTTGGCTCTCTGCTTCAGCACTTCACGGGCTCCAAGGAGCACAACGTCCTGATGCGAGAGCGGGCCCGGCGGATGGGCCTCTCGCTCTCGGAGTGGGGGATCACACGGCTGGCGGACGGGACATTGGAGACCTTCGCCGACGAAGAGGGTTTCTACCGTCGCCTGGACCTTCAATGGGTCCCTCCCGAGGTCCGAGAGGCGACACAGGAGATCGCCCTGGCGGAGCAGGGGAAGATGCCGCGCCTCGTCCAGATCGAGGACCTTCGAGGCGACCTCCATGTCCACTCCGATTGGAGCGACGGCAACAGTCCCATCGAGACCATGGTGGCCGCCGCGAGATCGCTAGGGCATACGTACATGGCCCTTACGGACCACTCCGTGGGACGCGGGATCGCCAAGGGCCTCTCGGTTGAGCGCCTCCGAGAGCAGAGGAAGGAGCTAGAGAGGGTCCGGGCCCGCCACCCGGGCATCGTTATTCTTCACGGGAGCGAGGTCGACATCCGGGCCGATGGCTCTGTGGACTACCCTGATGAAGTCCTGGGCTGGCTCGACTTTGCCGTGGCCTCCGTTCAATCCGCCATGCAGCAGGAGCGCGAGAAGATGACCCGGCGCGTCATCCGGGCTATGGAGAACTCCTACGTCACGTGCATCGGCCACCTGACCACCCGCCTCTTGGGTGAGCGCGAGCCGGTGGATTTCGATGTGGAGGCTGTCTTCCAGGCGGCGGTGCGAACGGGGACGGCCCTGGAGATCAACGCCTCTCCCGAGAGGCGGGACCTCAAAGACACCCATGCCTTCCGGGCACGGGAGCTGGGTGTCCCGCTCGTCATCTCGACGGATGCCCATCGCCCCGAGACTCTGGCGAACATGCGCTTTGGCGTCGGTGTGGCCCGGCGTGCCTGGTGCCAGGCGTCGGACATCGTGAACACGCAGCCCTGGGACGGCTTACGCGAGTTCCTTGCCGGGAAGCGCCGGCGTGTCGCCGAGGGCGTGCGATGAAGCAGATGAGACGGGCGCAGCATCTGTCTCCGGTGGTCCTGGAGGAGGATGGGCGGGGAGAGACTCTGCTCTATCTACGGCGGACTCTAGGCGAGGGGGAGCACTGGCTCCGGGCTGTCCTCCAGGCGGTGCGGCTCTGGACGGTTCCTGCGGAGACCTACAAGGGGCGACGCTATCAGTACCTCATAGGCGGCGAGGCCTTCGACTGGCTCCTCCTCGTGGAGCGGTTCCTGGAGGAATTTCCCGAGGCGGCCCCCGAGGAAGAGAGGCAGCGTCTCCTCTTCCACGGGCAGATACCCTTCTCTCTCACGGCCACCGAGTTCCGGGACCTCATTGGCATCGCGAAGTACCGCGCCTATTTGAATTTCTGGTACGGAGTGATGGTGGAGGAGGCGCTTCAGCAGATGGTGCTGGAGGAGGTCTGCAAGGAACGCTCCGGCCAGGGGCCCACCGAGGCGTTCCTGGAGGAAGAGGCGTTTCGACGCATCTATGGAAAGGGGCGGGACGAGGCGTTCGCCGACTTCCGGCGTGAGGCACAATGCAGTCTCACGGGGCCTTCCAGCCTGACGGAGCAGAAAGAGTTCCTCTACTGGCTGTTCAAGTACCGGCTCTCGTATTGCGACCCGGCGCGCGTGGCGAGCGACACCAAGAAGGGGGTCATGAAGGTCTATGGCCTTCGCCCCGACCTCTTTCTGGCGGACGATGCCCTGGCTGTGCTGCCGCTCTCTTTGAACGAACACGCCGTGGTGTCTCCTGGTTCTTGATTCCTCTACCCCACCCGCTCTGGCAGGGTGCGGAAATAGGGGAGTCCAGTCCCGAAGACTCGGGATTGGCGGGGGTCTGGGGGACACCCTCAGATATAGTTTGGCGATTATCCCCTTGACACAGGGTTAGGTTTGTGCTAAGCTCTTCGTGACGGATGTTTTGGGGAGTCTTTCTCATGTGCCACTTCCTTCGCCTTTTCAATCACCCTCTTCGGGAAGAGACGTTTCAGGGCTTCCTCCGTCGTCAAATCCTTCGCAGGCTTCTTCTTGCGGGCCATTAGGAGGTCTCCCATGCCGAAGACGTACAGGATGGACTTGGTGAAGCTGGTTGACACCTTTCACTCCGAGGAAGCCTGCCGCGAATATCTTGAAGGGCTCCGCTGGCCCGACGGGATAGTCTGCCTCCGGTGCGGCTCAAAGAGCGTGTCCCAAATCCAAGAACGAGACCAGTACGACTGTAACTCATGCCGCTATCAGTTCTCCGTCACATCTGGCACCATCCTCCATGATACCCACCTTCCCCTCTGGAAGTGGTTCCTGACGGCCTACATGATGATTGAGGCCAAGAAGGGTGTGTCCGCTCTTCAAATCAAGCGCACCATCAACGTTTCCTACAAGACCGCCTGGTA
>JACQUM010000139.1 GCA_016210295.1 Chloroflexota bacterium
CCCCGCCCCCCTCGACGAGGATAAACGCTTCCTCCTCTTCGAGACGGGGGACGCCCGTGTCTTCTTTCTGCCAGATGTTCACACGGCAACCGTCTCCAACATCGCCGCCTACTACAACGCCGCCCTCCCTCAGATCGAGGCGTACGTCGGCGTCCCGTTGCCGGAGAAGACTGATTTCTACCTTGTCCGTGGGCAAGAGAGGCTCACGGAGGAGATGCGCCTCGGAGGGGGCAGCGAGATCACCCACGTGGAGGGTATCTCCCTGGCCGGGCCTGGGTATCGCCGAGCCGGTGTCTACCTCGATGTCGCTACTCCGGAGAGCGAATTGCCGCTCCTCGTCGTCCACGAAGCGGTCCACCAGGTCGTCGCCCGCGTCAGCCGTACCCGCCCTCCTGTCTGGGTGGACGAGGGATTGGCCGACTACATGGGCCATCTGGTCAGCAAGGAGGCCTTCCCCTACGAAGCGGCTGCCTGGCGAAGGGGGGTACGAGCCGCCGTACGTCGAGCGGTCCAGCAAGACGGCATCCTCCTTCCCCTAGCCACCTTGAACGAGTCAAAAGGCTGGGAGGGCGGCAGCAAGGAGGAGGTCACTCTTCGCTACGCCCAGGCGTACGTCGCCATGGACTACCTCTTGGAGAGGTCCGGCCTCGCGTCCCTCAGAAGCCTCTTCCACCAGGTCCGTCTGGGCGCGGCAGGCTCGGCCGCCGTCGAAGCCGCTTACGGGCTCAGCCTCGAGGAGGTCTGGGTCGGAGTTTTAGCCAGTCTAAGAGAGCCGACCCCCGAGGAGCGTGAGGCCGCCGCACTGGCCGACTACGCCAGGGCAACCCTCGCCCTTCTCCGCGAAGAGGGGGAGACGCGCCGGGCGTGGACCGTCTTCGCTCGGCAGAGCACCCTTCCACGCCAGGAGCGAGAGGAGCGAAACCTCGTCTTTCTGGAGATATACCGGGAGTACCAGCGGCGTCTTGAGACCGTGCTCCCTCCCGAGGAGGCCCGGACTATCCACGACGTGGCGCGACGGGGCCTGAAAGAGATAGCCGAGGCGATGTCTTCCTTCCTCCTCTACGAGCGGACGGGTGACAGAAGCCTCCTGGCGGATGGTAACGAGCGGTTGCCTCGGGGCGCCCTTTGGGCCGACGCCGCCTCCGACCTCCTGGTCATCCTGCTGGGCGAGCGGCGGGTATCCGCGGAGGAGAGCCTGTAGCGCCCTATCACCCAAGCCAACCCGTCACGCCAGGCCAGCACTCTCCAGCAAGAGCGTGCTCATGTAGAAGGCCACTGCCCCGAGGAGAACGTACAGGTAAGCGTGCCGCGACCCTCCCGCAGCGGCGGGGATCAGGTCCGTGGCGGCGACGTAGATGAAGGTCCCCGCCGAGAGCGCCAGGAAAACAGTCGTGAGGGTGTTGTCGAAACCGCTGAACAGGAAGGGGACAGCGATCCCCACCAGAGTGATGACGCCGATGCTGATGCCCGCGAGAAAGGCAGGGCCGCGGCCGTAGCCTCCGCCCCGCATGACAGAGGCGATAACGAAGCCAGCGGGGACCTCATGGACGAGCACGGCCAGGAACAATAACACGCCAAGGGCTTCGCTGGTGATCACGCCCGCGCCGATGGCCAGGCCATCAACGAAATCGTGGATGTTCAGTCCTACGAGCGCCGCCAGACTGGCATGTCGGGTGATGGGCAGGACGCGGTGCCGGAACTCCTGGGCCAGCAAATGCTCTGTTGGCCGAGAGACGTCCTGCACAGGGAGATGGCGCCCGCCCGGCTCCTCATGGGCATGCCCCGCGAAGAGCTGCTCGGCTACATACACGATGCCATAGCCGAGCATGACGAAGGCGGGAGCCACAGGCCCGTTGGCCAGGGCCGCCGGCATGACCTCCAGGAGGGCCGCCGTCAGCAGAAAGCCTCCCCCGAACCCCAAGGAGGCGACAACAAGCCCCGGCCTGGGCGACCTGTGCAGGACAGCGAGCAAGGCACCTGCTAGGTTCGCGAGGGCGGTCACGATCCCGAAGCCCAAGGCCAGAGGCAGCATCTGCGCTCCCGGAACTCCTCAGAGGCTCTTACACCGGCCGCAGCGACCGTAGATCTCCAGCCGGTGGCCGGCGACACTATAGCCGAACCGCGCCGCGATGGCCTGGACGAAGTCGTCCACGCCGCATCCGGTGATGTCCTGCACTTGGCCGCACACGACGCAGACCACGTGGTGGTGATGGCTCTCCGGGCTTCGCCGATAGCGCAGCTCGCCGTCCTCCAGCAGGACACGGCAGACGAGCCCCTGCTCCTGGAGGGCGGCCAAGGTCCGGTAGACGGTCGCCCTGCCGACCCCACGCATCTCCTGACACATCTCCTCCGCCGAGAAATGGCCCTCCTTGCCCAGCACCGCCTCGATGACAGCCCTCCGGGCCGCCGTGCTGCGGGGGAACCTCTCCTGGACCTCCTCCACCATCTCCGCCAGCCAGTTCACCACGGCTATCTTCCTCGTGCTCTTATTGAGATGACGTATCAGTAAGTCCGAGGGTACCAAAGGGGCGGAAGCATGTCAACCGTCCAGCCGAGGGAGGATCGCCTGTGAAGCACCTGAAATGGAGCCCGCAGGTGAATTTTCCTTGACATCCGCTTCGGCGGCTGGTAAAGTTCATCTTCGGCGCCCCGAAGGACGGCCAGGGGCGTCTTCCTTTGTGATTCCTGGCCTTTCTCGATGTCAGTCGTAGAGGGCCAGTTCCTTGGGGAATTCGCCAAGGGTGTCGCGTGACTTCGAAACCTGGTCTGTGTCCGTCTCCAGAGGACAGGAGAGAATATGCCGACCATCAATCAGCTCTTGCGGAAGGGCCGCGCGAAAATGGCGCGGAAGTCCAAGGCTCCCGCGTTGGGCGTTCACTTCAACGCTCTTAAAAACCGGACCTCCCGCACTTCTCCGTCCCCGCAGAAGCGCGGCGTCTGCACGCAGGTGCGGACGGTGACCCCCAAAAAACCCAACTCCGCCTTGCGCAAAGTCGCCCGCGTCCGGCTGACCAACGGGCTGGAGGTAACAGCGTACATCCCTGGCGAGGGCCACAACCTTCAGGAGCACTCCACCGTTCTCATTCGTGGCGGGCGCGTCAAGGACCTTCCTGGCGTCCGCTACCACGTCATTCGCGGGACGCTGGACTGCGCCGGCGTCACCAATCGAAAGCGCGGCCGCAGCAAGTACGGGGCCAAGAAAGGCTAGTAGATTCCCATGGCCAGACGAAGGCGCGCGGTCCGACGGTCGGTCACCCCCGACCCTCGCTATAAAAGCGAGGACGTCTCCCGTTTCGTCAACCGGATGATGCAGCGAGGCAAAAGACATCTATCCACTGGTATCTTCTACCGCGCCCTCGACACCATCGGCAAGGAGCAGAGCAAGGACCCCCTTCCCATCTTCGAGTCGGCGCTGCGGAACACCACACCCCTCCTCCAGGTGAAACCCCGCCGAGTGGGAGGCGCCACGTACCAGGTGCCCCTCGAAGTTCGGCCAGAGCTGGGTTCGGCCCTAGCCGCGCGGTGGCTTATCAAAGCCGCCCAGGCCCGCAAAGGCATGCCCATGTACCAAAAACTCGCCGCCGAGCTCAGCGAGGCCTCCCGTGGCCAGGGTGCGGCCGTCCGCCGCCGCGAGGAGATGCACCGCATGGCGGAGGCCAACCGCGCCTTCGCCCACTACCGCTGGTAGTTCCCAACGACCGGGCCGAAACCGAAGAGAAAAGAAGGAACCAGTCCTCGAGACAACCTATGCCACGCCCTGTGCCCATCGACAAAATACGCAACATCGGGTTCATCGCCCACATCGACGCCGGGAAGACGACGGTCACGGAGCGGGTGCTCTTCTTCAGTGGCCGAACCTACAAAATGGGCGAAGTCCACGAGGGGACCACCGTCATGGACTGGATGCCCCAGGAGCGCGAGCGGGGCATCACCATCGTCTCCGCCGCGACCACCGTCCAGTGGGCCGGCCACTTCGTCAATATCATCGATACGCCGGGCCACGTGGATTTCACCGCCGAAGTCGAGCGAAGCCTTCGTGTGCTGGACGGAGGCATCGTCATCTTCGATGCCGTGGCCGGGGTGGAGCCCCAGTCGGAGACGGTCTGGCGCCAAGCGGAGCGCCATCGGGTGCCCCGCATCTGCTTCGTCAACAAGATGGACCGCGTCGGGGCCGATTTTCACCGGACCGTGGAGATGATCCACCAGCGGCTGCAGGCGGTCCCCGCGGTGGTCCAACTCCCATTAGGCACCGAAGAGGCGTTCCGAGGCATCATCGACCTGATCGATCGAAAGGCTATCGTCTGGGACGACCCTCAGGGCACGGAGTTCCACGAAGAGCCTGTGCCGCCCGAGTACGCCGAACAACTCGAGGAGTTCCGAGAGCGCCTCGTGGAGCGGGTGGCCGAGCACAGCGAGGATTTGATGGTCAAATACCTGGAGGGACAGACCATCACCCCCGAAGAGATCCGTCGAGGCCTTCGCAAAGCCACCGTTCAGCTCGCTCTCTTTCCCATCTTCTGCGGCACAGCGCTCCGGAACCGTGGGATTCAACCCCTTCTCGACGGCATTGTCGCCTACCTCCCCTCTCCTGCCGACGTCCCCGCCGTGACCGGCACCGACCCGCGGACTCACCAGCCGGTGACGCGCCAGACCGACGATGAGGCCCCCTTCACCGCCCTCGCCTTCAAGGTGGTGAGCGATCCCTTCGCCGGGCGCCTCGTCTATTTCCGGGTCTACGCCGGACAGATAGGCGCAGGCGCCTCTGTGCTCAACTCCACCAAAGGCCAGCGGGAGCGCCTTGGCCGCTTGCTGCAAATGCACGCCAACCGCCGGGAAGAGATGGAGAGCGCTTACGCCGGAGCCATCGTCGCCTCCATCGGCCTCAAGAACACCACCACCGGCGACACCCTCTGCGATCCCGAGAGCCCCGTCGTTCTGGAGTCTATCTACTTCCCGGAGCCGGTCATCTCCGTGTCCATCGAGCCGAAGACCAAGGCCGAGGAACAGAAAGTATCGGACGCCTTGGCCAAGCTGGCCGAGGAGGACCCCACCTTCCGGGTCAAGTACGACACGGAGACCGGCGAAACCCTCATCTCCGGCATGGGCGAGCTCCACCTGGACGTCCTGGTCGACCGGATGCGGAGGGAATTCCAGGTGGAGGCCCGCGTCGGGCGGCCCCAGGTGGCCTACAGAGAGACCATTACGCAGCCCGCCCGCGCCCAGGGCCGCTATGTCCGTCAGACCGGCGGGCGCGGCCAGTACGGCGATGTCTGGCTGGAGGTGGAGCCCTTGGAGCCCGGCACAGGGTTCGAGTTCGTCAATAAGATCGTCGGCGGCGCTATCCCGAGAGAGTACATTTCAGCCGTGGAGAGCGGAGTCCGCGAGGCCTCAGAGACCGGCGTCACCTCCGGCTTTCCCATGGTGGACGTCCGCGTGACGCTTGTAGACGGCACTTATCACGAGGTGGACTCCTCGGAGATAGCCTTCAAGATCGCCGGCTCCCTGGGCTTCAAGGAGGCGACGCGGAGAGCGCGCCCCATCCTCCTCGAGCCGATCATGAAGATAGAGGTCACCACGCCGGGCCAGTCCCTCGGCGATGTGATTGGAGACCTCAGCTCACGCCGTGCCCACATCCTCGGCATGGAGGGGCGAGGCGACATCCAGGTCATCCAGGCCTTCATCCCCCTCGGCGAGACCTTCGGCTACGCCACCACCCTGCGCTCTCTCACCCAGGGACGCGCCGTTTCCTCCATGGAATTCCACCACTACGCTCCCGTGCCGCAGCAGGTGGCCCAAGCTGTGGCCGCGCAGGGGCGATAGGACCAGCCATGCCGAAGCAACGGATACGGATCACCCTCAAGGCCTTCGACAACCGCGTACTGGACCAGGCGGCGGCGAGAATTGTTGAGACGGCGGAGAGCACAGGCGCCCAGGTCTCCGGCCCCATTCCCCTCCCAACTCGCATCCGCCGGTTCACGGTGATCCGCTCCCCCCATGTAGACAAGAACTCCCGAGAGCAGTTCGAGATCCGAACGCACAAGCGGCTCATCGACATCATGGAGCCCACCTCGCGGACCATCGACTCCCTGACCCACCTGGACCTCTCCGCCGGGGTCGACATCGAGATCAAGCTGTAGGGAGCGAGGAAAACACACCATGCTGCGAGGACTTTTGGGCACCAAGCTGGGCATGACTCAGTACTTCCACGAGGACGGGACGGTCTCCGCCGTCACAGCCGTCCAGGTCGGCCCATGCACGGTGACCCAAGTGAAGACGGCGTCCAAAGACGGGTACGAGGCCGTGCAAGTCGGCTTCGGAGCCGTCCCCGCCAAACGGCTCAATAAGCCTCTCCTGGGGCACCTGCATGGACAGGGGCCCTTCCGCCACCTCCAAGAAGTCCCCAGCGCAGGCATCGAAGGAATGGAGGCGGGGAAGGTGATCGCCGTCGGCGACATCTTCCAGGTTGGCGACCGGGTGAGGATCTCAGGCGTCTCGAAAGGCAAGGGGTTTGCTGGCGTCGTCAAGCGCCACCATTTCCACGGTAGCCCGAAGACCCACGGCACAAACGACCGGTGGCGTGCGCCCGGCTCCATCGGCTCCACCACCACGCCTGGACGGGTGCTGAAAGGGCGGCGCATGGCTGGGCAGATGGGCAACAAGAAGGCCACCGTCCCCAACGTCAAGGTCGTCGCCGTGGACCCTCAGCGGAACCTCCTCTTCCTCAAGGGATCCGTCCCCGGCGCTCCCAACTCCCTGGTTCTGGTCTGGAAGCGGGAGGTGGCTTGACATGGAGCTTCCCGTGTACAACGCCGCCGGCGTCGAGGTCCGCCGCATTGAGGTCAACGATCTTTTGTTCGCTGTGCCGATGAACACCGCCGTCGTCCATCAGGCGCTGGTGCGCCAGCACGCCAACGCCCGCCAGGGGACCCACGCCTCCAAGACCCGCGGCGACGTCTCCGGAGGGGGCAAGAAGCCTTGGCGCCAGAAGGGCACCGGCCGCGCCCGCGCCGGAAGCAGGCGCTCCCCCATCTGGCGCGGCGGGGGCGTCGCCTTTGGTCCCCACCCGCGCAGCTACCGACAAGCGATGCCTATCCGCATGCGCCGTCTCGCCCTCCGCTGCACCCTTGCCGCCAAGGCGCGGGAGGGAGAGCTTGTCCTCATAGACAGCTTCGGGTTAATGCAGCCGAAGGCCGCCGAGATGAACGGCATCTTGCGAGCCCTGGGCGTTACCAGCTCCGTCCTCCTCGTCACTCCCACCGCCGACGATGCCGTCATCCTCTCCGCCCGTAATCTCCCCCGGGTGAAGACACTCCCTGCACCCCAGTTGAACGTCGGCGATGTGCTGAGTCACCAGCGCCTGGTCATGACAGTGGAGGCCGTTCGCCGCGCCGAGGAGATCTGGGCCCGCGATAAGCAAAAAGGAGGAAAGTAGATGCCCTCCTCCCATCCATTGGCCGTTCTCCAGCGCCCCGTCGTCACCGAGAAGAGCACCGCCCTCCAACCCAGAGGCAAGTATGTTTTCCATGTGGCTCCGGCAGCTACTAAGCTCCTGATCAAGGAGGCGGTGGAGAAGGCCTTCAGCGTGAAGGTGACGGCCGTGAACGTCATCCACATGCCAGGGAAGACAAAGCGGACAGGGAACCGGGTACGCAAGACTTCGGCGTGGAAGAAGGCGGTCGTGACCTTGAAGGAAGGCGACCGCATCGAACTCTTCGAGAGCGCCTAGAAGAGACTATCGGGAGCAACCATGGCAATCAAACCTCTCCGACCGACAAGTCCAGGACGCCGCGCCGCCTCCATCGACACCACGAAGGAGGTCACCGCGCGGCACCCCGAGCGCTCTCTCCTGGCGCCCCTCCGCAAGCGGGCAGGCCGGAACGCCCAAGGGAAGATCACGACGCGACACCAGGGCGGCCGCGCCAAGAGGATGTACCGCATCATCGACTTCAAACGCGATAAGCAGAACATCCCAGGCAAGGTCGCGACCATCGAACTGGACCCCAACAGGTCGGCCCGCATCGCCTTGATCCACTATCGGGATGGCGAGAAAAGGTACATCCTTGCTCCCATCGGTCTCCGTGTGGGCGACACCGTCGCCGCCGGAGAGCAAGTCGAGATCAAGGTGGGGAACGCCCTGCCCCTCTCCCACATCCCCTCCGGCACCTCAATCCACAACATCGAGCTCAGGCCCGGCAAGGGAGGGCAGATCGTTCGCAGCGCCGGAGGCTCCGCCCAAGTCCTGGGAAAAGAGGAGAGCTACACCCTCCTGCGTCTTCCCTCCGGGGAGATTCGGCGCGCCCTCAGCGTGTGCTACGCCACCATCGGACAGATTGGGAACGTCGACCACAAGAATGTCAGCCTGGGCAAGGCGGGAACGCGCCGCCAGCAGGGATGGCGGCCGACGGTGCGCGGCTCCGCCATGAGCCCGCGGGACCATCCTCACGGAGGCGGCGAAGGGCGTTCGCCCATCGGCATGCCCAGCCCCAAGACCCCGTGGGGAAAACCCACCTTGGGCAAGAAAACACGCTGGAACAAGCGCACCGACCGCTTCATTGTGCGCCGGCGCACGCAGAAGTAGCGAACGGAAGGAAAGGACGGAGAGAAGGCGATGTCCCGATCGGTGAAGAAGGGGCCCTACGTGGAGCCAAAGCTGATGAAGCGGGTGGAGCTGGCCCGGCGCACGACCCAGCGGACCGTCATCCGCACCTGGTCTCGCCCCTCCACCGTCCTTCCCGAGATGGTGGGCTTGACCATCGCCGTCCACGACGGTCGTCGCCACGTCCCCGTCTTCATCACGGAGAACATGGTCGGCCATCGCCTGGGCGAGTTCGCTCCAACCCGGACCTTCCGCGGCCATTCCCGGGAAAAGGCTCCTGAGTAAGAGAGGAGCGAGTAGAGGTGGAAGTCCGCGCGATGGCGAAAAATCTTTCCCTCTCCCCCAAGCGGCTCCGGACCCTGGTTAACCCGGTTCGGGGGAAACGGGTGGAGGAGGCTTTGACCATCCTCCAGTTCCTGCGGAGCCCGTGGGCACGAGAGGTGGCGAAGCTCATCCGCTCCGCCGCCGCCAACGCTGAGAACAACTTCCAAATGGACGCCGGGGCCCTCAAGATCGTCCGCATCGACCTCGGCGACGGGGTGACCGCCAAGCGGCAGAAGCCCCGCGCGCGGGGCCAGTCTTCCCGCATGCTGCGTCGCCACAGTCACCTGACCGTCGTCGTGGACGAAGAAGACTAGGAGGAGAGATGGGGCACAAGGTTCATCCCATCGGGTTCCGGCTCGGCATCGTCGGCGACTGGCAGGCCCACTGGTTCGCCTCTCGCAAAAAGGTCTATCGAGACACCCTCCTGCAGGACATCAGACTCCGCCAGATGATCCTGAACAGATATAAGGATGCGGCCATCAGCAAGGTGGAGATTGAGCGGCGCTCCCACGAGGTGCGCGCCATCATCCACTCCGCCCGACCGGGCATCGTCATCGGGCGTGGCGGCCAAAGGGTAGAGGAACTGCGCAAGGACGTGGAGCGGGCCACGGGAAGCCGGGTCCGGGTGGACATCCAGGAGATCCGCCAGCCGGAGCTGGATGCCCTCCTCGTCGCCCAGAGCGTCGCCGACCAAATCTCTCGGCGCGTCTCCTACCGGCGCGCCGTGAAGCAGGCCGTCACCCGGAGCATGCAAGCGGGAGCTCAAGGGATTCGCATCATCGCCTCCGGCCGCCTGGGAGGCGCCGAGATCGCACGCAGAGAGAAGGGCATGGCCGGCCGCGTTCCGCTCCACACCATTCGCGCCGACATCGACTTCGGCATCGCCGAGGCCATGACGCAGATGGGCAAGATCGGTATCAAAGTCTGGCTCTACCGGGGAAACGTTCTTGTCTCTCCTCGCGAGCGGGCGGCGGCGGAAAGGGTCGATCAGAGCGTCGCCGGACCGGCGACGCCGCCGGAAGCGGAAAGGACGGGCGATGCTCCAGCCGAAGCGCGTTAAGCACCGAAAGATGCACCGGGGTCGCCGCACGGGCATAGCCGCCCGCGGAAACACCCTCGCCTTTGGCGAATGGGGCATCCAGGCCCTCGAACCGTGCTGGATGACCTCGCGCCAGATCGAAGCGGCCCGACGCGCTATGACCCGATACGTCCGGCGCGGCGGACAGATTTGGATCCGCATCTTTCCAGACAAATCGGTCACCAAGAAACCTCTGGAGACCCGCATGGGCTCCGGGAAAGGCAACCCCGAGCTCTGGGTGGCCGTGGTGAAGCCGGGACGTATTCTGTTCGAGATCGCTGGCGTTCCGCAAGAGACCGCGCACGAGGCGCTGCGGCTGGCCCAGCACAAGCTGCCCATCTCCACCAAAGTCGTCGCCCAGGAGGAAAGATAGAGATGCGTATCCAGGAGGTGCGGGCCCTGGCGGACACGGACCTCTACCGGGAGGCGGAGGAGACGCAGCGAGAACTCTTCAACCTGCGTCTTCGTCTCGCCACCCAGCGGGCGAAGAACTCTCACGAGCTCCGGGAAGCACGGAGAAAGCTCGCCCGCATCCAGACTATCCTCCGGGAGCGCAATCTCTCCGGCGACAGCGTCGGGAGCGCCTAAATGGCTACCGGTCACGTCAAGACCCGCGTGGGCCGCGTGGTCAGCAACAAGATGCAGAAGACAGTCGTCGTCGCCGTGGAGTGGCGGAAGACTCACCGCGTGTACAAGAAGTCCTTCCGTCGAATCACCCGCTTCAAGGCCCACGACGAGGAGAGCCGCTGTCGGATTGGGGACACCGTTCGCATCGTCGAGACCCGCCCCCTCTCCAAAGACAAGCGGTGGCGTGTGACGGAGGTCCTGCAACAGGGTACCGTCCAGCCTGCTTCCCTCGAGACGGAGGCCTCCCCGTGATCCAGACGTACACCCGCCTCCGCGTCTCCGACAATTCGGGGGCCAAGGAGATCATGTGCATTAACATTCCCGGGGGCAGCCGGAGACGGTACGCCACGGTGGGCGACGTCATCGTCGCCTCCGTGAAGGACGCCACCCCGGGAGGCAGCGTCAAGAAGGGGGAGGTGGTCCACGCCGTGGTGGTGCGTGTGACAAAACCCTACCGTCGCGCCGATGGCTCCTACATCCGCTTCGACGAGAACGCGGCCGTAATCCTGGCCGAGGAAGGCAATCCGCGCGGAACGCGCATCTTCGGCCCTGTGGCGCGGGAGCTGAGAGAGCGCAACTTCATGAAGATCGATTCCCTGGCGCCGGAGGTGCTCTAAGTGGCCGCGCACATCCGCAAGAACGACACCGTCCTCGTCATCTCCGGGAAGGACCGCGGAAAGCGCGGTCCGGTGGAGAGGATCATACCCAAGGACGGCCGCCTGGTCGTGGCGGGGGTCAACATGATCAAGCGGCACACCAAGGGGCGCCCTGGAGTTCGTCAAGCTGGTATCATCGAGCGGCCTGGCGCCCTTTCCCTCTCCAACGTCATCCTCATCTGCACCCATTGCAGCAAGCCCACGCGCGTTGGTCTCACGATTCTGGAGAACGGACGCAAGGTCCGCCGGTGCAAGAAATGCAACGAGACGATCGACTAGACGGCCAGCCATCCCAGGCTGCTCCCACTGCGGGGGCCCAGGAAGAGGCAAAGCAGCCTCGGCGCCGGACGCGGCGCGCCGAGGAAAGCCCCGCTCCCACCGCTCCGCCCGCGCAGAAAGGCGGCACACCTCGCCGCCTTTCTCGCCCGCGCCAGGCGGCTCCGGAAGCGGTGGCCCCCACCCCCCTTACCCTCCCCCCCTCGCGGCTGAGAAAACAGTACAAGGAGTCGGTCGTCCCAGCCCTGCGGGAGCACTTCCATTACACGAACCCCATGCAAGTGCCCCAGCCTGTCAAGATCGTGCTCAACATCGGCCTGGGCGAAGCCGTGAGCAACCCCAAGGCGATCGAGGCCGCCCAGAGGGACCTTACCATCATCGCCGGCCAGCACCCCGTCGTCACCAAGGCTCGCGTCTCCATCGCCGGATTCAAGATCCGACAGGGAATGCCCATCGGCGTCACCGTGACCCTTCGCGGGGAACACATGTGGCATTTCTTGGACCGACTCATCAGCGCCGCCCTGCCCCGCACCACCGACTTCCGTGGCGTCCCCACCAAAGGGTTCGATGGGCGAGGCAACTACACTCTCGGGCTACGAGAGCAAATCATCTTCCCCGAAGTCGATTACAATCAGATTGACAAGGTTCGCGGGCTTCAGGTAACGGTCACAACCACCGCTCGAACCGACGAGGAAGGCCGTCGTCTCCTGGAGCTGCTCGGAATGCCCTTCGCCCGGGCGTAAGGCGGAGGAAAAGGGGAAGCGACACCATGGCACGGAGAGCAAAGATCGTCAAGTGGGGCAGGCCTATCAGGAAGCCCACCCAAGCCCACAACCGGTGCCACGTTTGCGGCCGGTCCCGATCATCGTACCGCATGTTCGGTCTCTGCCGTCTCTGTTTCCGCGAGCGAGCGCTGCGGGGGGAGCTTCCCGGCGTTCGGAAGGCTAGTTGGTAGGAGAGAAGCAATGCCAGTGAGCGACCCCGTCGCAGACATGCTGACCCGCTTGCGGAACGCCGTCCAAGCCCGCCACGTCTCTGTTGTCGTCCCCGGCTCCCGAACCAAGGCAGGCATCGCGCAAATCCTCAAGAAGGAAGGCCTGATCCAGGACTTCGAGACGATGCGCGGGGACACGCCTCAGAGCGTCCTTCGGATTCATCTCGGGTATGACGAGAACAAAGAGCCGCGACTGCGGGGCATGCGCAGGATCAGCAAGCCTGGCCTGCGCGTCTACGTTCAAAAGGGCGAGATCCCCCGTGTCTACGGGGGCCTTGGCGTCGCCATCCTTTCCACCTCCGCAGGACTGCTTACTGGCCAGGAGGCCCGCCGTCGCGG
Source organism: Chloroflexota bacterium (assembly GCA_016210295.1). GTDB lineage: Bacteria > Chloroflexota > Dehalococcoidia > UBA6926 > JACQUM01 > JACQUM01. Next base: position 12,891 of record JACQUM010000139.1, read on the forward strand.
ATTGGGCGGCGAGCTCCTGTGCTACGTGTGGTGAGGAAGAGGAAAAGAGATGTCTCGCATCGGTCGCCTCCCCGTCCTGGTCCCACCGGGAGTGACCATCACGATGGAGCCCACACCCGAGGGGACTCGCGTCCAGGTCAAAGGGCCCAAGGGTTCCCTCGATTGGACCCTGCATCCCATCATTGCCGCCCACCGGGAAAACGGCGCCATCACTCTGACCCCCGCTTCCGACACGCCGAAACATCGCGCCCTGCACGGCCTTTCCCGCGCCCTCCTCGCCAACATGGTGCAGGGCGTGACCGAAGGGTTCCGAAAGACCCTGGAGCTCCAAGGCGTCGGTTATCGTGCCCAGCAGTCGGGCAAGGGCATCAGTCTCTCGGTAGGCTTCTCCCATCCCGTGGTGGTCCCCGCTCCGGAGGGGATTTCCTTCCAGCTCGAAGGACAGACACGTATCCATGTCCTGGGTATCGATAAGCAGAGAGTGGGAGAGGTCAGCGCACAGATCCGCGCCATTCAGCGCCCCAACGTCTACTCCGGAAAGGGCATCCGCTACCTCGGCGAGCGGGTCCGTCGCAAGGCCGGCAAAGCGGGAACAACGAGAAAGCAGTAGCCATGCCACGGATCAAGACGCAACGGGAAGCTCGCCTTCGCCGACACCAGAGGGTGAGGAAGAGGGTTCTCGGGACCGCGACCAGGCCCCGTCTCGCCGTCTTCCGGAGCCTGAAGCACATCTACGCCCAGGTCATCGACGACACCACTGGACGCACCCTGTCCACCGCCTCCAGCCTCGAGTCCGAGGTCCGATCCGGGAAGGACGGGGAAAAGAAGACGGGCGTCGCTCGCAGCGTTGGCCACGCCATCGCCGAGCGGACGAAGAAGATGGGCGTCGCCGAGGTCGTCTTCGACCGGGGTGGCTACCAGTATCACGGCCGAGTCAAGGCCGTGGCCGACGCGGCACGCGAAGAAGGCCTCCGCTTCTAGCCGAGCGAGAGAGGACGAAGAGGGCATGGTAGAGCAGAGACGAGGTCCCCGAGAGAGATCGCGCGAAGCTGAGGGCGAGCGCGGAGAGCACGAGGCCCTGGTCGAGAACGTCGTTCAGATCCGGCGCGTCGCCAAGACGGTCGCCGGTGGCCGACACTTTACCTTCACCGCTCTGGTGGTGGTGGGTGACCGGAAGGGGAACGTCGGCACCGGCCTCGGTAAGGCCAAGGAGGTCCCCGACGCCATCCGCAAAGGAGCAGCCGTTGCCCGGAAGAACATGCAGCGTGTAACCCTTCGCGGAGCCACAATCCCACAGCAACTGGTGAGCGAGTTCGGCGCCGCAAAGATCCTCCTGAAGCCCGCCCATCCCGGCACAGGCATCCGTGCCGGCGCCGCCGTTCGCGCGGTCCTGGAAGCCGCCGGCGTTCAAGACGCCCTCACCAAGTCCCTCGGCAGCTCCAACCGCATCAACGTGGTCGAAGCCACCCTGCTTGGCCTTCACCGCATGCGCACCGCTGTTCCGGAGCAAGAGGCGGCGCCAGCCTCGCCGGGAGCGAACGGCGTCGTCCAGCCAGCCAACACAGAACAGGAGAAAAGCTGATGGCGAAGGCCCTCGTGACGCTTGTCAAGAGCCCTTCGGGTTTTCGTGCCGACCAGGCGAAGACCCTCCGTGCCCTCGGCTTGCGAAAAATGGGAGATACCCGAGAGCACGACTATTCTCGCTCCATTCGTGGCATGTTGGAGAAAGTGAAGCATCTCGTGCGCATCGAGATCCGGGAAGAGGCGGGCCAAGAGGAGAAAAGCGGTGCGTGAGAACGATCTGCGTCCCGCGCCGGGGGCTCATCGGCAGAGGCGCCGGGTGGGCCGCGGGGACTCCTCAGGCCGCGGCTCCTACTCCGGCCGGGGCATGAAAGGGCAGAAGTCCCGCACCGGCGGCGGCGTCCGGCGCGGCTTCGAGGGTGGCCAGAACCCCTTCATCAAACGAATGCCCCACAAGCGCGGCTTCGTGAACCCCTTTCGCCTCTCTTACCAGCCGGTGAACCTGGGCCAGTTGAACGCTTTCCCCGAAGGGACGGAGATCACTCCCCAGGTGCTGCGTCAGGCGGGCGTGCTCAAGCAGCTCCGTCAGCCCGTGGCCGTCCTCGGGCATGGAGAACTCACCCGCCCCCTCACCGTCCACGCGCATAAGTTCTCCGCAGCAGCTCGAGAGAAGATCGAGGCGGCGGGGGGCAAGGTGGAGGTACTCCCGCGCCCCGGCGCGGCTCCTCAGGCAAGCGAGGAATAAGTCCCCATGCGCGCCGAGGCCCAGCGCCCCCAGCAGCCCCACCCTCCTCTCCTCCAGGCGATGATCGACGCCTTCCGTCAGCCGGACCTGCGGCGTCGCCTCCTGTTCACCCTCGCCATCCTCGTCATCTTCCGTTTCATCGCCCACATCCCCGTCCCCGGCGTCGATCTCCAGGAGCTCCAGCGCGTCTTCCAGAGCAACCAGCTCCTGGGCCTCCTCGACCTCTTCAGCGGAGGCGCCATGCGCAACCTTTCGGTGGCCGCCATGGGCGTCTACCCGTACATCACCGCCGGCATCATCATCCAGATCCTCGTCCCCGTCATCCCTGCCCTCGCCGCGCTCTCCAAGGAGGGAGAGACGGGGCGACAGCGGCTCAGCCAGTACACCCACTGGCTCACCATCCCCATCTCCTTGGCCCAAGCCTACGGTCAACTTATTCTCCTTCAAAGGCTGGGCGTCCTTCATCCTCTCTGGCCCGCGGCCGGCGGAGAGTTCCTGGCCACCCTCGCCATGCTGGTCAGCATGGTGGCAGGCACCATGGTGCTGGTCTGGCTGGGCGAGCTGTTCACGGAGGGAGGCGTCGGCAACGGCATCTCCATCATCATCTTCGGCGGCATCGTCTCCGGCCTCCCCCAGTTGCTGGGTCAGGGCGCTTTCCTGCAGAACATCTCCGGCGTCCTCCTCTTCATCCTCATCGGCCTGGCGGTCATCTACTTGATCGTCCTTGTCACCGAGGCGCAGCGGCGGATCCCCGTCCAGTATGGGCGAAGCATCGTACGCGGCGGGCGCATGTACCGCCAGTCGGGGTCCACCTACGTTCCCCTGCGGGTCAACTCCGCAGGCATGATTCCCCTGATCTTCTCCTTCTCCATCCTCATCTTCCCCCCCACGGTGGCCAGCTACTTCACCGCCTCCAGCAACAGCATCGTCAAAGACGTCGCCAGCTTCCTTGTGCGGGTCCTCGGCCCCACGGAGGTCTTCTACTGGGCCCTCCTCTTCTTCCTCACCGTGGGCTTCGCTTTCTTCTACACCCTGGTCATCTTCCAGCAGCAGAACCTGGCGG
>JACQUM010000140.1 GCA_016210295.1 Chloroflexota bacterium
GAGTTTATCCTGAGGAACGAAGGGCTCAGGGTGGCAGGTCGCTTGTGGCGAGCTTGTCGCACTACGAGCGGGTGATGCCTGTGGCTTGGCCGGGTTAACCCTTTATTTTGGCGCACCAGGCAGGATAAAAGACAGAACTTTCACCGCCCGTTGCCAATCAAATGCCGCTTCCACGCATCGGAAATAGGGCGTGTTCTCCAGGGTCCTGATGGCGCGGGAGGCGGCTGTTCTGGCCCATCTCCGAGCATGCGTGTCCATTGGCGGCCATGTCGATCAAACTGAATGTATTCCTGAAGGAGCTCAGGAGGAGGCGACGGAAACTTCCACTTTACTCTCACTCTCTTAGCACCCCAGATGTACTGTCCGTCAGCCTCAATACGTGAATACTCATCGACAAACTGGCGTTCGACCGGTATCCACTCATCATAATAGGGCCGATAATTAGCTAGTTCGATGGACGACCGCAATGAAGCTCTTGCATCTGGGCGCATCTCATAATCTCTAGGCAGCGCAGCTTTGCCTGAACCCGGCTTGTATTCTTGCGGCCTCGTTCCTGTTAGAACCGCAACCCCAAGGACCAATATCAGATCTGGCACCAATTGACTGGCGGCGTTCCTCAGCTCATCGGCAGGAGCACGGCCATGAGCAATCTGGTGCCGAATTGTCGCTAAGTTGGACATGCTTCGCGAAGAAAGTATCTCAGGCGCAACTAAACGGACCACATGTTCAATTCCCGCACTTCCCCGATCCCTGTCCTTCCCAGGTTGATTTGAACATGTCTTGCATGCTGCCTTTGGTCCATTTTGGTGAAATCGCTTGTCAATGACCGGACCTATGCTTTCCAGTCCAATCCATGCGGCTAGATAACCATCCAGCGGATCAGTCGCACCGACAGCCATTCCATACCATCTAGCTGCCAACTCCGAGTGGTACGCTTCTCCGGGTTGAAGGCATGCAAACCAATCCAGAAGCTTCTCAAAGTCCATGACATTAACCTTTATTTGGGGTAGCCGATCAAGCTCTGACAGATAGAAGTATTCGTGCTGCTCCCAAATTCCTTCAGAGAATCCTACGCGTGCAAGCTTGTTCAACCTTGGTGGATTCAGCGGTGACCCAGAGTAGAGAGAGACTACCTCACTTAGCCTAATACCGGCCGCGAGAGCTTCGTCTTCAGCGGCCTCCCGGTCACTTGAAGCAAATTGGATGATCATAGCTAGCCCAACCGACCGCTGGGTCCCAAGGTGATCTGACTGTATCAATGATCGCCAGTATCCCTTTACCAATCCGAAACTATCAGGCTTAGGTATGGGCCTTCGCTCGTCTGGCTCGACGTATAGTGCCGAAGGAACGGCTAACTCAGCTACATACGGGTAAGAAATGGTGCTCATAGCCTCTACCGGACGGCGGCCTTCAGCCCCTGGGCCAACTGTATCTTCCTCTCGTAGTTGACGGTCCAGGCGACCTGGTGAGTGACGGCGTCCAGGAGGGCGGAGGCGGAGGGCATGCCCGTCCCGCTCTTCTTGATCCCGCCGAAGGGGAGGTGCACCTCGGCGCCGATGGTGGGGAGGTTCACGTACCCCACCCCGAACTCGCACTCCTCCTGGACGGCGTTGATCTTCCGGTAGTCGCTGCTGCACACGGCCAGGGAGAAGCCGTACTCCGTGTCGTTGTAGATGCGCACCGCCTCCTCCAGCTCCTTGAAGGGGATGAGGGCGACGTGGGGCCCGAAGACCTCCTCCCGCAGGACGCGAGCCTTCGGGTCGTGGCGCATGGTGTAGACGAAGGGCGACATGAAGTAGCCGTGGGCGAACGCCCCGGCGGTGAGGCGGCCTCCGGGTAGGAGCACCTTGGCACCCTCTCGGGCCGCCAGGGCGTTGTAGGACTCCACCTTCTCCACCGCCGCCTGGCTGACGAGGGGGCCCATGAAGGTCCCTTCGTCCTGGGGATCGCCGATGACGAGGCGCTTCGCCCCTTCGACAAAGGCCTGGACGAAGCGGTCGAAGATGCCTTCCTGGATGATGAGTCGCTCGGCGGAGACGCAGCGCTGGCCAGCGGTGCGGAAGGCGGAGAGGAGGGCGGCGTCCACCGCCAGGTCGAAGTCGGCGTCGTCGAAGACGATCATGGCGTTCTTGCCGCCCATCTCGCAGACGGCGAACTTCCGGTAGTCGCGGGCGCACTCGGCTTTGATCATCCCGCCCACCTCCGCCGACCCTGTGAAAAGCACCACGTCCACGTCGGGGTGGGTCACCAGGGGCCAGCCGGCCTCTTCGCCCAACCCGTGGACGAGGTTGAGCACGCCAGGGGGAAGGCCAGCCTTCTCCAGGTGCTCCACGAGGCGCTGGGCGATGAGGGGCGTCTCCTCGGCGGGCTTGAAGACGACGGTGTTGCCCGCCACCAGGGAGGGACAGATGAGCCAGAGCGGGATGGCGAAGGGGAAGTTCCAGGGGGAAATGGCGACCACCACGCCCTTGGGCTTGCGGTGGACGAAGCTGGTCTTTCCCGCGATCTCCGAGGCGACCACCTCTCCCCAGGGGGTGCGGGCGCGGCCGAACCAGTACTGGGCCATGTGGAGCCCCTCCACGACGTCGGCACGGGCCTCGCTCAGGGCCTTGCCGTTCTCCCTGGCCAGGAGCCGGGCCAGCTCTTCGGTATCGGCCTTGACCAGTTGGACGAAGCGGTCCAGGACCTCGGCGCGGCGGATGAGGGCGAGGCGCTTCCAGGATGGGTATGCCTGCCGAGCGGCGGCGACGGCGCGGGCGGCGTCCTCGGCGCCGGAACGCGGGAAAGTCCCCAGGAGGTCACGGGTGTCGGCGGGGTTGCGGTCCTCGAAGGTCTGCCCCGTTGTCGCGGGCGCCCACTTGCCGCCGATGTAGTTCTTTCCCTGGACTGCTGTGGTCACCATGTTGTGCCTCCTCTCAGGCCTGGAAAGGCATTAGCGACTCGGAGGCGCTCTCCACCACCAGTATGCGCGAAGGGGGCGTGGCGGCAAGGGAGTGAGGCCCTCACCCCAGGAGATTAGGAGAGCGCCAAGCCGCGATACAAGGAGAGCCGATCACCCACCTCTAGCTCCTATAGACCACCTGGCCTCCCACCATGGTCATGAGGACGCGGGCCTGGAGAAGGGCCGCCGGGTCGCCTTCGATGGTGATGTCCCGGTCCCAGAAGACCATGTCCGCCCACTTCCCGGGTGCGATGCTGCCGCGCTCCTTGTCCCAGAAGGTAAGATCGGCGGCGCCGTGGGTGGAGAGGATGACCGCCTCCATGACCGGCATTCCTCGGTCGCCTCCCACGACGGCGCCACTGCGGCTCCTGCGCGTCACAGCGCCGTAGAGGCCCAGGCGAGGGTCTGGGGGCGCGACGGGCGCGTCCGAGGAAGAGGCCACAACCAGGCCAGCCCGGCGGAAGGCCGTGGTGCGGTAGAGCCAGGCCTGGTCCTCCGAGCTCACGGTGTCGCGATAACGGTCTCCGCTTAGATAGAGGAAAGCGGGCTGGGTCACCACCCCCAGGCGGCCTTGGCGGAGCAGCTCTAGGGCCTCCGGCGTGCAGATGGAGGCGTGCTCGATGCGGTGCCGGAGGGGGTTATACAGCTTGCCCGACGGGTCGGGCGGAGCGGAGGAGGAGGCGTTGAGGGCGCGGGCGGCTTCCAGGAGCGCCTCTGCGCCGACGGCGTGGACGGCGACCTGGAACCCGGCCCGCGTCGCCTCGGCGACTCCCTCCGCCAGTTCCTCCGGCGCCGGGTGGAGCCTCCCCGACGACTCCGACAGGACGGCCTTCGCCGCGCCAATGCGCACTCTCCCCACCTCGCTCCCGAAAGGGACCCCCTCGGCCCGGAAGTCAGGGGCGGCCTGGAGGGCGACCATGGCCGAGATCACTGGCCCCAGGACGCCGTTCTCGACGTAGCTGGCCAGCTCGCGCAGGGAAGAAAGCGACTGCCGGGGTGTGGCGTCCTGGACGGCGGTGACGCCCCAGGAGAGAAGGTTGCGCGAGACCTGGCGCAGCCCCCTCTCGATCTCCCGTGGCGACAGCGGGGGGACATGTTTCTCCAAATAGTCCCCCAGGTCCAGGAGGAGACCGGAGGGCTCCCCGCTGGGCACCTCCCGGTCGATGGTGCCTCCGGGGGGCTCGGGGGTGGCCAGGCCAATGCCGACGCGTTCAAGCCCGAGGGAGTTGAGGACCCAGGCGTGGCCGGAGCGGTGAGCAATGCGGACGGGGCGGTCGAGGACGGCGGCGTCCAGGTCCCGACGGGTGGGATGCCGCTTCTCCGCCAGGGCCCAGTCGTCGTAGCCGACCCCTCGGACCCATTCGCCGGGCGGCACGTCTCGCACCGCGACCCTCAGGCGGTCTTGAATGTCCTGGATGGAGCGCGCTTCGCTCAGGTCGAGGCTGCGGAGCGCCGCGGCGTAGGAGAGGAGGTGGACGTGGGGGTCGATGAATCCGGGGAAGAGGAAGACGCCCTCGCCGTCGAGACGCTCGGTGGTGGGGGTGATCAGAGGCTCCAGGTCCTCCTGCTGGCCGACGGCGAGGACGCGCCCGTGGTGGACGGCGACGGCCGTTCCGCCGGCTTGGCGCGGGTCGAGAGTCACCGCGTGGACGTTGGTGACCAGAAGATCGGCGTGGCCGCGTCTAAGAGACCAGATCGCGAACCTGCTCCTCGGCATGATAGGAGCTGCGCACCAGGGGCCCGGACTGAACGTGGCGGAACCCCCGTTGCAGCCCCTCGTTTCGCAGCTCGGAGAACTCCTGGGGAGTGTAGTAACGGTCCAGGGGATGGTGCCAGGAAGAGGGCCGGAGGTACTGGCCGACGGTGAGGATGTCGCACTCCACGCTGCGCAGATCGTCCATGGTGGCCAGGACCTCCTCCTTCGTCTCGCCGAGCCCGACCATCATGCCCGACTTGGTACGGAGGCCAGCCCGCTTCGCCCGGTCGAGGAGGTCCAGGGACTGCCAGTAGCTACCTCGTGCCCGCACGGTACGGAAGATGCGGGGCACCGTCTCGATGTTGTGGTTCAGGATCTCCGGCCGGGCGTCGAGGACGGTCTGGAGCGCCTTTTCATCGCCCTGGAAATCGGGTATGAGCACCTCCACGGTGCAGCCGGGCGCTCCCTGGCGGATGGCGTGGACCGTCTGGGCGAAGAGGCCCGCGCCCCCGTCGGGCAGGTCGTCGCGGTCCACCGAGGTGACCACGGCGTGCCTCAGCCCCATACTCTTCACCGCCTGGGCCACCCGCAGGGGCTCCCAGGAGTCCACCTGGCCTCCCGGGTTGCCCGACCGGACGGCGCAGTAGCGGCAGGCGCGCGTGCAGACGTCGCCGAGGATCATAAAGGTGGCGGTGCCCCGTCCCCAACAGTCGCCGATGCTGGGGCAGCGGGCCTCCTCGCACACCGTGTGGAGAGAGCCCTCCGCCATGATCCGCTGCAGACGGATGTACTCGGGGCTTCCCGGTGCCCGCACCTTGAACCATTCAGGCAGGCGGCGCTGTACGATCACGGGCCCTTTCGGTCTCTCTTGTGCTTTTATGAGCGGAAGGGAAGGATGTCCTCGCTTTGTTATACTAGCCCCATCCTGGGGGAGAGTGCCACTCCATGAACGTTCTTGTGCTCTCCGCGAAGGAGACACCTGAGACGCGTTCCCTGCGAAACCAGTTGGCGGGGGGCGGAGTCTCCTGTGTCCTGGCCGTCTTTCCTCCAGATGCAGAGGCGCTCTTCACGGAGGGGAGGCCGGACCTCCTCATTGTCGATACGGTCGGGGCAGCGAAAGAGAGCATCTCCGCCATTCTCGCCGTCGCTCATAGCGAAGTGTATACGCCTGTCATCGGCCTCTTCCCTCGTGGAGAGGCGGAGAGGATCGATGTCTTGGCTGGGTGGGACGAAGTTTTTCTGCTTCCCTCTGAGCCGCAGGAGGTCCTGCTGCGGTTCAACCTTCTCCTGCGGCGGCTGCATCGGACACCCGAGGGGGAGGTGTTGCGCCAGGGCGACTTCGTGATGAACCTGTCCACCTACGAGGTCTGGGTGGCGGACCGGGAGGTCACCCTCACCTTCAAGGAGTACGAGCTGCTCCGCCTCCTTGCCTCGGCTCCCGGCCGGGTCTTCAGCCGGGAGTACCTCCTGGAGCGCCTGTGGGGCTACAACTACTTCGGGGGCACGAGGACGGTGGACGTACATGTCACCCGTCTCCGCAGCAAGATCGACGACGCCACCCACACCTTTATAGAGACTGTCCGGAACGTGGGCTACCGTTTCCGCGCCCAGGGCACTTAGCGCTCGCGGTCTCCGGGCAGCGGCGCAGGTGGGAGACCTTCACGGTTGTAACACGACTGTAACGCGGCCGTAACCGAACCGAAACGCAGCCTCAGTATCCTCCCTCCCAAAAAGCCTCGGAACACAAGGGAGGGGTGGTGAGGGGAAGATCGCGACTTCTGCGTCGGGGCGACCTGCACATCGATCTTCTCAGCCGCGAGGCTCGGGTAGGCGAGCGGGCCGTTGCTCTCACCTTCACCGAGTACGATCTTCTGCGTCTCCTGGCTTCTTCCCCGGGCCGAGTCTTCACCCGGGAGGAGCTGTTGGAGCGACTATGGCGAAGCGGCTATGGGGAGGGCACGCGGACGGTGGATGTCCACGTCGCCCGGCTCCGGAGCAAGATCGAGGACGGCTCCCATGCCTTCATCGAGACGGTGAGGAGCGTGGGCTACCGCTTTCGGCCCTAGCAAGTTGCTGAAAAAGGGGAGTACAGAGGGGCGTAGCCCCTCTGTCAGGGGTAAAAGGGGGTGTCCCCCTTCTGAAGATAGTAGGGCTACCTTGACCCCCCTTGAGGAGGTTTGGGGGTGAGTTTTAGCGCCCTGCTAGGCGAGTCTTGTGAAAAGTGGAACGGGTTGTAACGCGATTGTAACGTTTCCGTAACGTCGTCGAAACACGACCTCTCTATTCTTTCTCCTGACAAAGCTGCGGAGAGGCTCCGCGAATCAAGGAGGGGCAATGGATCGGGCAAAGCGTTTTCTTTCCGGCTTCGCTTTAGCGGTGGTGGCGGTTTTGGCCGCCGCCGCGCCCGTGGGGGCGAAGGGTGACCCCACCGGCGCGGCCACGATAGGGACTGACCCCAACGCCGCGGTCAACTTCGCGTGGGTGCTGATCACCGCCTTCCTGGTCTTCTTCATGCAGCCGGGCTTCGCTCTCCTGGGAGCGGGGCTCATCCGCGCCAAGAACACGGTCAACTACCTGACCAAAAGCTTTATGGACTTCTGCATGGGCGCTTTGGGCTGGTGGGTGGCGGGCTTCGCCCTGATGTTCGGTGGGGCGGGGGCCATCGTTGGCGCCAGCGCCGTCCAGGGGGCCGGAGACGGGAACCCCCTGATCGGCCTCTCGGGCTTCTTCCTGACTGGAGACGCCTACGATGTGACCACGGCGACCTTCTGGCTCTTCCAGATGGTGTTCGCCGCGACGGCGGCCACCATCGTGGCGGGGATCGTCGCCGAGCGGATGAAGATCAACGCCTACCTGGCGTACAGCTTCCTGGTGACTGCTCTCATCTACCCCATCTATGGCCACTGGATGTGGGGAGCCGGGTGGTTGTGGACGCTCCCCTTCGGGGCAGGGGCGAGGGACTTCGCGGGCTCGGGAGTCGTCCACGCTGTCGGCGGGTTCGTCGGTTTGGCTGGCGCCATCATGGTGGGCCCGCGCCTCGGCAGATTCGTGGAGGGCAAGTCGCCGACGAAGTTCCCCGGCCACAGCATCCCTCTGGTCGTTGCGGGGACCTTCATTCTGTTCTTCGGCTGGTTCGGCTTCAACCCAGGGAGCACCCTGGCCGCTACCGACCTTCGCATTTCGGTGATCGCCGTCAACACCTTCCTGGCGGGTACGACGGGCGCCGTGGCGGCCCTCTACTGGAGCCTGGCTCGCACGGGAAAGGCGGACATCGTGTTGGCCTGCAACGGCTCTCTGGCGGGGTTGGTGGGCATCACCGCTCCCTGTGCCTACGTCGCCCCGTGGGCGGCGGTGGTCATCGGGGCCATTGCCCCACTGGTCATGATAGCCACGAACAACCTTGTCGAGCTCCTCAAGATCGATGACGCCGTGGGAGCGGTGGGGGTCCACGCCGGTGGCGGTCTGTGGGGCCTCCTGGCCATCGGCATCTTCGCCGATGGGACCTACGGTGGGGTCTCTGGCCTCGTGGTCGGGGAGACGGGGCAGATTATCGCCCAGCTCATCAACATGGGCGTGGTAACGGCCTGGTCCCTGGGCACGGGCCTGCTTGTCTTCGCGGCCATCAAATACTCCCCCATCGGCCTCCGCGCCTCGCGGCAGGAGGAGTTATCGGGCCTGGATGTGCCGGAGCATGGCACGGATGCCTACCCCGCAGAGGTGGCTGGGACGGCGAGATAAGGCCAAGCTCGATTCGTGGAAAACGGGCCCTGGAACTTCCGGGGCCCGTTTTGTTACACGAATGTAGCACGTGCGAAACACCGCTGAAACATAGCGCTCCTATCATTCCTTTGAGTCATAGATTTCCGAAGCCAATGGGACCTGGTAAGGAGATGAGGAAGTGAACGAAGGAGCTCTTGCCCTTCTCGCCTTTGCTGGACTCTTCGCTATGTGGGTCATCGTCCCCACCTTCCTGCTGAAGCGCCACGCGAGCCGGGAAGAGTCTTCCTCCGCCGACGAGGCGTAAGGCTCTTTCGGTAGCTTTCCCCGCGGGCCCCGGAAGCTCCGGGGCCCGCTTTGTTACACGACTGTAACAAATCTGAAACACCGCCGAAATATAGCGCCCCTAGCATCTCTCTTGAGTCCTGGGTTTCCGAAGCCTGGGGCGTGACGAGGAGATGAGGAAGTGGACGTGGGAGCTCTTGCCCTTCTAGCCTTCGCTGGGCTCTTTGCCATGTGGGTCATCGTCCCCACCTTCCTGCTGAAGCGCCGCGCGGGCCGGGAGGAGAGCTCCTCCACCGACGAGGCGTAAGGCTCTTCGAAGGCTTCACCTCGGGGACCCCAACGGGGTCCCGTTGGAGGGCGGATCATGATAGATTCCGGCGATACGGCGTGGGTCCTGGCTTCGTCGGCCCTGGTGTTGCTCATGACGCCGGGCCTCGCCTTCTTCTATGGAGGGCTGGTGCGGCAGAAGAGCGCCGTGAACACCATCATGCTCTCCTTCATCACTATCGGGCTGATCAGCGTCCAGTGGGTCTTATGGGGGTTCACCCTGGGCTTCGGCCCGGACCTGGGCGGGCTGGGGATCGTCGGTGGCCTGGAGTGGCTGGGCCTGAACGGGGTGGGGGGAGAGCCGGGGCCATATTCTGCGACCATCCCTGCCACGGCCTACATGATCTTCCAGGCGATGTTTGCCATCATCACGCCGGCGCTCATCACGGGAGCGATCGTGGAGCGAATGAAGTTCCCCGCCTTCCTGATCTTCATTGTTCTCTGGGCCACGCTGGTGTATGGCCCCGTTGCTCACTGGGTGTGGAGTTTTGGGGCGGATGGGAAGGCGGCGGGATGGCTTGGGAAGCTTGGCGCTCTGGACTTCGCCGGCGGGACGGTGGTGCACATCAACGCCGGCGTCGCCGCCCTGGCGGCGGCCTTAGTCCTGGGGCGGCGCAGGGGGTACGGGCGGGAGCCCATGCCGGCCCATAACATTCCGTTCGTGGTCCTCGGGGCGTCCCTGCTCTGGTTCGGGTGGTTCGGGTTCAACGCGGGGAGCGCGTTGGGAGCCAACGCCCTGGCGACCAACGCCTTCGTCGTGACGAACACAGCGACGGCGGCGGCGGCGCTGACCTGGACGTTCGTCTCCTGGATCCATACGAAGAGGCCGAGCGTTATTGGGGCGGCGTCGGGTGCGGTGGCGGGCCTGGTGGCCATCACGCCGGCCTCGGGCTTCGTCACTCCCCTGGCCTCCATCGCTATCGGCATCGGAGCCGGTGTCTTCTGTTATCTGGCCGTCCAATTGCGTGTCAAGCTGCGGTTCGACGATGCGCTCGATGTGTGGGCCGTCCACGGCATCGGGGGCACGTGGGGCGCCCTGGCGACGGGCCTATTCGCCACGGTCGCGGTCAACGCGTTGGGGGACAACGGGCTCTTCTACGGCAACCCGAACCAGTTGGGGGAGCAGGCTATCGCCGTGGCGGCCACCTGGGTGTACTCTTTCGTGGTGACCTGGCTCATTCTCAAGGGCATCGGGTTGTTCACGCCCCTGCGGGTCAAGGAGCCGGAGGAGGAGCGCGGTCTGGACGTGGCGGAGCATGGCGAGCCCGCGTACACTTCTTAGGGAATATCCCGAGCCGACGGGGAGAGGACGATGAACAAGGTTGAGGCCATCATCCGGCCCGAGAGACTAACTGCTGTCAAGGATGCCTTGGCGGAGGCTGGGTTCACCGGCCTCAACACGGTGCAGGTGATGGGTCGAGGCCGTCAGAAGGGGATCGTCCACCAGGTGCGGGGCGGGGGGACGGTGGCGGTGGATATGCTGCCGAAGACCAAGGTGGAGCTGGTGGTCCGAGACCAGGATACAGAGAGGGTGGTGGCCATCATCATCGACGCCTGCCGGACAGGCGAGATCGGCGACGGAAAGATCTTCGTCAGTCCCGTCTCCCAGGTCATCCGGGTGAGGACGGGCGAGCGCGGCGAGGCGGCGATCTGAGGTCTTTCTCCTGTTCGGCGCGGGGGACCGGCGGAAGTCTCAGATGCAGTGACTCTTGTCGCCGAGGGGAACCCCGCGTCTTCATCGCTAAAGTCAGGGTGTCGGTTACGTTAGTAAACTTTTGTAAAGGGAGGGGAACGTGCCCAGAAGGACGAGAGGGGGCCAGGTGGCCCGGGTGGGAGGGAGGACGCCCCAGGACGTCCTCCGGATGTGCCAGGAGCAGGGCATCCAGATCGTGGATTTCCGGTTCGTCGACCTGTTTGGCCTCCAGCAGCACACCGCCATCACGGTCTACGAGCTGACCGAGGAGGTGTTCCGGCTCGGAACCGGTTTCGACGGCTCCAGCATCCGCGGGTTCCAGGAGATCCACGAGAGCGACATGATGCTCGTCCCCGATCCGGACACCGCCTTCGTGGACCCGATCCTGAGCGTCCCAACCCTGGCGATGTTCTGCAACGTGGTTGACCCCATCACGCGGGAGAACTACTCCCGCGACCCGCGCTGGGTGGCCCAGAAGGCCGAGGCGTACCTCCGGACCACGGGGATCGCCGACGCGAGCTACTGGGGGCCGGAGCCGGAGTTCTTCATCTTCGACCATATCCGGTTCGACCAGACGACCAATAGCGGCTACTACTTCATCGATTCTCACGAGGGGATCTGGAACTCCGGGCTGGAGCAGGGCGGACACAACCTGGGCTATCGCCCTGCCTACAAGGAGGGCTACTTCCCTGTCCCCCCCATCGACACTCTGATGGACGTTCGCTCGGAGATCGTCAACAAGCTGACCCAGGTGGGCGTCCACATGGAGAAACACCACCACGAGGTGGCGACGGCCGGCCAGTGTGAGATAGACATGCGGTACAACACCCTGACCAAGATGGCGGACCAGCTCCTCC
>JACQUM010000141.1 GCA_016210295.1 Chloroflexota bacterium
CTATGTCCTGGAGCCCGAGGTGGTCGCCCACATTCCACCCGGCGTCTCCTGCGATTTTGGCTTTCAGCTGTTCCCCGATCTCCTGGCGAAGGGGGTGGCTCTTCATGGGTACGTCACCGAGGAGTTCGTCCTGGATATCGGCTCTCCGGAGGCCTACCAGCGGGCCCAGCAGGAGGCGCTGGTGCGGGGGACGCGATGATCGTCGTCCAGACGCCTTTACGTATCAGCTTCGCGGGCGGGGGGACGGACTTCCGGGATTTCTATCGAAGGGAAGAAGGGGCCGTCCTCAGCTCCGCCATCGATAAGCATGTCTACGTCATCGTCAAAGAGCGTTTCGACGAGAAGATCTACGTGAACTACTCGAAGAAGGAGGTCGTCGACCGAGTGGATGAGCTGGAGCATGAGCTCGTTCGCGAGGCGATGCGCCTGACGGGAGTGGACCGAGGGGTGGAGATCACCACTCTAGCCGACGTCCCCTCGGAGGGTTCCGGCCTTGGCTCCTCCTCTTCGGTCACGGTGGGGCTCCTCCAGGCGCTCTCCACCTACCAAGGGCAGATCCTGCCCACCGAGGAGCTGGCCCGTCTCGCTTGCCGCATTGAGATCGGCATCTTGGGCAAGCCTATCGGAAAGCAAGACCAGTACATCGCCGCCTACGGAGGACTCCAGCGTCTTCGGTTCTGCTCTGATGAGTCGGTGCGTGTCGAGGCTCTCCCGCTCTCGGAGGAGACGAAGCGCCGGCTGGGAGAGAACCTCCTCCTCTTCTTCCCCAACCGGACTCGTAGCTCTACGGACGTCTTGACGGAGCAGAGGGACGGGATCCCCGCGCAGCGAGCGACGCTCCATCAAATGGCGGGGCTGGTGAAGGAGGCTTGGGACTGCCTTGTCGAAGGGGACTTGGATGGACTGGGAGAGCTTCTCGACCGCGGATGGCGTCTCAAGAAGAGTTTGGCAAGCCGCATCAGCGATGGCGGGATCGATGCTCTGTATGAACAGGCGCGCAGGGCGGGTGCCGTGGGCGGCAAGATCGTCGGGGCTGGGGGTGGGGGCTTCCTCCTCCTCTACGTTCCCAAAGCAAGACAGGACGACGTCCGGCAGGCCCTCGGCCATCTTCGCGAGCTCCCCTTCAACTTGGAACGGGACGGCTCCAAGGTCATATTCAACATACGGCGCTGAGGGGAAGATGCGGGTCCTGGTGACAGGAGGGGCTGGATTCATCGGCTCCCACACGGTGGACGCCCTGGTGGCCCGTGGCGACGAGGTCCGGGTCTTCGATGCCTTGCGCCCGCCGGTCCACAGCGACGGCGCGCGCCCCACTTACCTTTCGAAAGAGGCCGAGTTCGTCCCGGGAGATGTGCGGGACCGAGACGCCTTGGCTCGGGCGCTCCAGGGGGTAGATGCGGTCTTTCACCTGGCCGCCTACCAGGACTACCGGAGCGACTTCAGCACCTACGCGATGGTCAACGACGTCGGCACGGCCCTGCTCTACGAGGTCATTGTGGCCCAGCGACTTTCCCTGCGACGGGTAGTGGTGGCCAGCTCTCAGGCCGTGTACGGCGAAGGCCAGTACCGGTGTCCAGTCCACGGAGAGAAGCTGCCGCCGCCCCGGGCGGAGGAGCGTCTCCGGCGGGGCCTCTGGGAAGTGCCTTGCCCAGTGTGCGGGGTGGAGATGGAGCCGTCGCCGATTACGGAGGAGCGTGTCAACCCTCAGAATCCTTACGGTGTCTCCAAGTACGCACAGGAGCTCTACGCGCTGAACCTGGGGCGCCAGTGGGGTATCCCCACCGTTGCCCTCCGTTACAGCATCACCCAGGGGCCGCGACAGAGCTTTCTCAACGCCTATTCGGGGGTCCTGCGGACTTTCGCTCTCAGGTACATGACTGGGCAGCCGCCGGTCATCTACGAGGATGGACGGCAGCTTCGCGACTACGTTCACGTCAAGGACGCCGTCGCCGCGAACCTGCTGGTCCTGGATGCTCTCGAGGCTCCCGGGCAGGTGTTCAATGTGGGTGGTGGCGCTCCCGTCACCGTTCGTGCGTACGCCGAGCTCATCCGAGAGGTGGTGGGCGCCACGGTGGAGCCTCGGATTCCTGGCATCTACCGGGTGGGGGACTCCCGGCACCTTTTCTCGGACAGCTCGCGGCTCGAGGCGCTGGGATGGCGGCGCACGGCGAGCCTTCGGGGCATCGTCGAGGACTACGTGCAGTGGCTGCGCCAGCAGCCCCGTCTCCGGGAGACCTACTCCTCTGCCGAGGCGGTGATGCGCAGCGAGGACGTTCTGCGCCAGGCGATGCGGTGAGGCCGATGGCAAGCACGTCGCGGCGAGAGGCCCTCCGGTCATACCTCCGGTCCCTCACTGGGCTCTTCGAGAGAGTGCCCTGGGAGGAGGTGGAAAGGGGTATCGACCTCTTGGGAGAGGCGCGCCGGGAGGGCCGCACGGTGTTCGTGGTGGGGAACGGGGGCAGCGCGGCGACGGCGGCCCACTTCGCCACCGACTTGGGCAAGGGAACGGTGAAGGACGGCAGCCCGCGCTTCCGGGTCGTTGCCCTCACGGAGAATCCCGCCCTGCTCACGGCCTGGGCCAACGATACCTCCTACGAGCAGGTATTCGCTCAGCAGCTTCTGAACCTGGGCTGGCCCGGCGATCTGCTTGTTGCCTTCAGCGGGAGCGGGCGGTCCCCCAACGTTGTTCGGGCGGCGGAGGAGGCGAGGAGGATGGGGATGAGGACCATCGGCTTCTGTGGGTTCGACGGCGGCCTACTGAAAGGGCTGGCGGAGGTCGCCATCCATGTCCCTGGTCAGAGGATGGACCAGGTGGAGGACACTCACCATGCTCTTCAGCACGTCATCTGTGCCTCTCTGCGAGAGAGCGGCCGATGAGTCTTTCCTGCGACATCGTCTTCTTCCTCCACGGGGAGTGGGAAGACCACACGCGGGACAGGCTTGTCCTGGCTCTGGGGCGGTGCATCGGCCGGGAGGGCACGGGGAAGGTGTTGGCTGTCGAGATACCCGTCTGTTTGGTCACCTCTCCCTGGGTCCGACGAGAGAGGTTCATGCGATGGCTCCGAGGAGAGAGGCACCCCCGGCAGGTGGCGTCGAACGTCTTCCTCTACCGTCCCTGGCTCCCCTTGACGCCGGTCCTGGCCCCCGCCGTCCTCGGGGCGAGCGGCGCGAACCGGCTCACTCTCCGGGCCCAGCTTGGGAGGGTCCTGGGGCGGCTGGGCTTCACGTCGCCGCGCAGCATGGTGTGGGTCACCGACCCCTACCACCGGGACTTCATGGGCCTCGTCTCTTCGAGTTTCCACGTCTTCAATGTGGTGGACGACTACCGGGGGTTCCCGGTGAACCGTGCCAGCGCCTGGCGCCGCTCCCGCATCGTCGGTGACGAGGAGGCAATCCTCCGGAAGGTGGACGTCGTCTTCGCCACGGCTCACAGCCTGGCGGAGCGAGCGAAGGCGCTCAACCCTCGGACCTTCTATGTTCCCAACGGAGTGGACTATGACCTCTTCTCGAAGGCGGCGGAGCCGGAGGTCGCGCGAGGCTCACCCCTGGCGGCGCTTCCCAAGCCGGTGTTTGGCTTCATTGGCAAGGTCAACGAGAAGATAGACTACGGCGTGCTGAACGCTCTGGCCGAGGCGTACCCCCAAGGCTCGGTCGTCCTGGTCGGTGCGAGGGACGCGCCTCCTGGCGCACTGGAGCGAGATCCGGCGTACAGCACATTCGTCAGCATGCCCAACGTCCGTCTCTGGGGGGAAGTCCCGTACGAAGAGCTCTACCGCCTTCTCGCCGGTTTCGGTGTCTGTCTCATTCCCTACGTGCAGACCGAATTGACCGCGTCGGTGAACCCGCGCAAGTTACACGAGTACCTGGCTTCGGGGAAGCCCGTGGTGGCGACGGCTATCCCGGAGATGGCGCGGCGGCCGGAAGCCGCCTTTCTGGCCACGGACCCGGCGGAGTTCGTTCGGCGAGCGGGGGAGGCGCTGGCGACGGCCGGGCGCGAAGACCTGCGTCATGCTCGCATGGCCCTGGCCGAGGCGGCCTCCTGGGACCGCCGGGCCGGGGAGATGCTCTCCGTCTCCTTCGACCTATGGGAGAGGCGTGAGGCGCGCCCGGCGGTAGGGGTGGGGAGGGGATGAGCGCTACCACCCTCCGGACACGTGCTCTGCCCATCGCCCTGCTCAGCCTCTTTGCGTTCCTCGTCGGCCTTGTCTTTTCGTTCGGGGTGTTTCCGGCCCTGCCGGCGGACCTGCGCATGACGGACGCTGACTACATCGATGCCATTGCCAGGAACATATCCGAGGGCGGGGGCATGGTGGACGGCGCGGGGGACCGGGTCATCTACTGGGACCCCCTCTATCCCCTCCTCGTCGCCGCGCTTTACACGGTCTTTGGGCCCAACCTTTGGGCCGTCCAACTGGCGAATACTGTGCTCCACGCTCTCACCGTCGCCATCGCCTACGTGATTGTCAGCCGCGTCTACCCTCGGAGCAGGTGGGTGCCTTTGCTAGCTGCGGGTGCCTTCGCCGTTTACCCTCACGCCGTCTGGTACCTGCCGCGGATAACTCTGGCTGCTCTCAACACGTTCCTCATCGCCTGTTTCGTGTTGAGTCTCCTCCTCCTTCTGGAGAGCCCGAGCTGGAGAAAGGGAGCGGTAAGCGGTTTCATTCTGGGCTTGAGCACGCTGACGAGGGGAGTGACATTCTTGATCCCTCTGCTCCTCATACCCGTCTTCTTGATCGAAGCTCGCGGCAAGGAAAAAATGCCCCTCGCCCTCTCCTGGCTCTTCCTCGTCCTTGCCATGCTGGTGACGATGACGCCGTCTTTCCTCCGGAACTACGACATCGCTGGAACGTTCCAGCCCGTGGCGTTCAAGACCGGTCTCATGTTCTTGAGAGGGGACGTGAGCGTCACCCACGATCCCGGCTTCATTCCATCGAGGGACTTCGGCGAGGTGGACCGGGCGAGCGCCGTCAAGGAGAAGGAGATACGAAAGGAAGTCGAAAAGGGCCGGCAGATGACCGAGGTGGAGTGGTCGCTCTTTCTCCAGAGGAGGGCCATCCAAAGCGTGGTTGAGGAGCCTGGGGCATTCTTGCGGAAGGTCGTCTGGCAAGTCCCGCGGTTCTGGGTCCTTGCCTACGGGATAACCAAGATGACGCTGCTCAAGATTTCCCAGTCTGTTATCTTACCTTTGGCCGCCGTGGGCCTGTGGTTTTCGTTGCGGAATCGCGTGCCCATGCTTTCCTTGGCGGCGTTCCTCGTCTACTATATTGGAGTCCACGTCAGCATCCTTGCCCTGGCGGGGTATTCCGTGCCGATCATGCCCTACGTCTTGATGCTCGCGATTTATGGCCTGGCCAACCTGGCCCAGAAGGTAACAACACGTCGCCGGCTTCCTGCCGTGCCAGCGGGATTACCGTCTAGGAAGGCGCCTAGTCCATGAAGGTCCTGTACCTGCATCAGAGCCTTCTGCCTTTCGTGGAGCGCGACATGGGCATCCTGCGGGAAACGCATGAGGTCCGGGAGCTGCACTTTCGAGGGCTGCGCGACCTGCCTCTCCTCTGGGCAGGAGTTCGGTGGGCGGACGTGGTCTACACGTGGTTCGCCTCTCTGCACGCCTTCTTCGGCGTCCTCTTCGCCCGCCGACTGGGGAAGAAGAGCGTCGTCGTCGCAGGGGGATGGGACGTAGGACGCATGCCCACCGGCATGCTCTACGACTGGCGGAAGGCGTGGTGTCCCCGCTACGTCGTCTCCCATGCCGACCTGACTCTCTTCGTCTCTCGTGCGAATCAGGAGGAGGCCCTCGCCAAGCTGGGCAGTCAGGTGAAGCGCTGGGAGATGGTGTACCACGGCTTCGAAGGGGACCGCTTCGCGCCCATGGCTGGTGTGGGGCGAGAGCCCTCCGTCCTCATGGTGTCGGGCGTCTCCTGGTACTATTTCCACCACAAGAGGCTCGACCTTCTGCTCGAAGTGGCCCGGCGCCTCCCGGACCTGCGTTTCTCCCTCGCAGGCGCCTGGATCGATCAGACAATCAAGCGACTGAGGCGGGAGGCCCCTCCCAACGTCGAGTTCCTGGGCTACGTACCCAACGAGGAGCTGCCTCGCCTTTACAGCAAGGCCGCGGTCTACTTCCAGCCCTCGAGCTGGGAGAGCTTCGGCGCCGCCCTGGCGGAGGCGATGCTGTGCGAATGCGTCCCCGTCGTGTCCCGTGCGGGCTCCCTGCCGGAGGTGGTGGGAGAGTGCGGCATCTATGCGGAGCAGACGGCGGACTCCCTGGCGGCGGCGATTCAGGAGGCCCTGCGGCACCCGGAACTGGGCCATGCCGCCCGCCGGCGGATATTGAAGGAGTTCCCCTTCGAGGCGCGGAGAGACCGTGTGTTGGAGCTCGTAAGAAAAGTGAGCGACGGGAGTCTCTAGCCATGTGCGGGATCGCGGGCGTCTATAACTTTCGGACGGGCGCGCCCATCCCTGGCGGGCTGGCGGGCAGGATGGCCGCCGCTCTCCGTCACCGAGGCCCCGACGACCAAGGGGAGTATGCCGAGGGCCCGCTCGCCCTGGCGATGCAGCGCCTGTCTATCCTGGACCTCTCGCCCACCGGCCACCAGCCCATGGCCAACGAGAACAATACAGTCTTCGTGGTCTTCAACGGAGAGATCTACAACCACGCGCTGCTGCGGCGCGAGTTGGAGGCGAAGGGTCACTCCTACCGGTCCCACTCCGATACGGAGAGCCTGCTCCACCTCTACGAAGAGGAAGGCCCGGCGATGGTGGAGCGGCTGGACGGGATGTTCGCCTTCGCGCTGTGGGATGCTCCGCGGCGGCGCCTTCTTCTGGCGGTGGACCGGGTGGGGATCAAGCCTCTCTGCTATGCCTTGACCCCGGACGGCCTGGCCTTTGGCTCGGAGCTGAAGGCGTTGCTCCAGCATCCTAGCGTGGAGCGGACGCTGGACGCCGTGGCCCTCGACCAGTACCTCCGGTTCCTCTACATCCCCGCGCCGCGAACGGTCCTCCAGGGAGTCAAGAAACTCCTTCCTGGCTCCTTCTTGCTTGTGGGGGAGGAGCGAGTCGAGGAGCGCGTCTACTGGCGTCCGGCGGTGCATCCCGACCAAGCCCTCAATGCAGAGGCGTGGAAGGATGCGGTTCGATCGACGTTGAGTGCCTCCGTGGCCCAGCAGCTTGAGAGCCACGTCCCCCTGGGGGCCTTTCTGAGCGGCGGGACCGACTCCAGCGCGGTCGTGGCCTTCATGGCCCAGGCGATGGACCGCCCGGTGGAGACCTTCACCATCGGCTTCGCCCGCGGGGGCCGGGACCTGAGCTACGACGAGGTGGCCTACGCGCGGCGAGTGGCGACCCGGTACGGAACGGTCCACTCCGAGTTCGTGGTGACTCCGGACCTGGCGGAGGTGCTCCCGCGCATCGTGTGGCACTTCGATGAGCCCTTCGCCAACGTGACGGCGGTGCCTTTCTTCTACCTGTGCCAGCTCGCCCGAAGACATGTGACCGTGGCGCTGGCGGGGGTCGGCGGCGACGAGCTCTTCAGCGGCTATCCCCGCTACTTGGCCCTTCGCTACCTCCTGCTGTACTCCCGTATCCCCTCTCCGGTGCGGCGGGCCATAGGCGCGTTGAGCGGGCTCCTGCCGCCCGGATCGTCGGAATACAGCTTGACGGCGCGGGCAAGGAAATTTCTCCAAGGGGGGGAAGGGGGGGTGGAGGAGACTTACCTCCACTGGGTCTCCTTCTCGACGCGGGAGGAGCGGGAGAGGCTCTACCAGCCGTCCTGGCTGGCGCGCCTCGCTGGGGACTCGATGCCGGAGGAGGCGGACCAGCGGTGGAGCGAGGAGATACGGGACCCGGTGGACAGGGCGCAGGCCTTCGACCTCCAGACGTATCTGCCCTTCAACCTCCTCACCTATTCCGACCGGATGAGCATGGCCCACTCGCTGGAGGTACGTGTCCCCTTCTGCGGCAACGAGATGCTTGACCTGGCGGGGAGGATACCTGGCGCGGTGAAGGTGCGCGGAGGATTGAAGGGACTTCTGAGAGATGCCCTGCGGTCCGATCTTCCCAGCCAGGTGCTGGACCGGCGGAAACAAGGCTTCAGTGTGCCCCTGGCCTCCTGGCTGAGGGAAGAGCTCCGCCCCACTGTAGAAGGTCTCCTCGCTCCCGAGAGGGTGGGGGAGCGGGGCTGGTTCCGGCCTGAAGAGGTCACGCGTCTCGTCCAGGAGCACATGAGCGGGTCCGCCAACCACGCGAACCGTCTCTGGGCTCTCCTGGTCCTGGATGTCTGGGCGGAGTTGTACCTGGACCGCCGGGAGACCGCCGTCCCCGACTATCCAATCAGCCACCTCGTTCACCGGTAGCCGATGCCTGAGGAGTCCCGGCCCTTTGTCAGCGTGGTGTTGCCCGTGCGCAACGAGGGGCGACGTCTCGCCCGGTGCCTGGAGGCGGTCTTGTCTCAGGCCTACCCTAAGGACTGCATGGAGGTGCTGGTCGTAGACGGTCTGTCGGGCGACGGGACCCGCCAGCTAGCGGAGGAGTACGCGCGTCGCGACGCACGGGTCCGTTTCATCGAAAATCCCGCCAAAGTCACTCCCGCCGCTCTGAACATCGGCATACGGGAGGCGAAGGGGGAGGTCTTGGTCCGGGTGGACGGGCACACCCTGTTGGAGCCGGACTATTTTACCCGCTGCGTGGAGGCGCTGGAGAGGACAGGGGCGTCTTGCGTGGGAGGACTGATGCGGGCGACGGGGGAGGGGTACTGGGGGAAGGTAGTGACGCTGGTCCATAGCTCTCGTTTCGGATTGGGCGGGGGGCGCTTCCACCTTTCTCAGAAGGAAGGCGAGGTGGACACCGTCTACCTCGGCGCCTACCGGCGAGAGGTGTTCCAGAAGGTCGGCCTCTTCAATGAAAGGCTGGTGCGGAACCAGGACATCGAGTTCAACGGTCGCCTCCGGGCCGCCGGAGGGAGGATCGTCCTCTCTCCGGCTATCCGGTCGCTGTACTACGTTCGAGGCTCGTTGGGGGCATTCCTGGGCCAGAACTTCCGGAACGGGCAGTGGAACGTGGCTGTCCTGCACGAGACCCCGTGGGCGCTCTCTCTGCGTCACCTGGTGCCCTTCCTCTTCGTCTCCACTGTGGGTCTCTCCCTCGCCCTGAGCCCGTGGGTGTGGCCCGCGCGGGTGCTTCTGGGGAGCGTGCTGCTTCTCTACGGTCTCCTGGCTTTGGGCGCGGCGATCTGGAGCGCCGTGCGCGGCGGAGCGAGGTACTTGCCCGGCCTCGTCATCACCTTTCCAGCCCTTCATCTCGCCTACGGCCTGGGCTTCGCAGCGGGACTTCTTCGGTTCGGCGTCCCCCGAGCCCTGGTGACGCCGACCTTTCTGTTGAGCCTCCTGCAACCGCGGCGTCACCCGCCGAAGGCGGGTGGGAGACGGGGAGCATGGTCGAGCTGATCGGTGTCCTCGCCCTCTCCGCCCTCTTTGCATTCCTCCTGGTGCCTCTCGGAGGGTCGATGGGCAGGCGGTGGGGTATCCTCGACAGGCCTGGCCCTCTTTCCATTCATTCGAGAGCCATCCCGCGCACGGGAGGAATCGGGCTCGTCCTCGCATTGGGGGCAGGAGCAGGGGCGGTCCTCTGGGCCACCACAGGAGAGACAGCGACCTTGGGGCAGCTTCTCCTGCCTCTCGGGCTCTTCCTGCTGCTGGGGTTGGCCGACGACGCCTTCCAACTCTCCCCTCGGCTTCGCTTGCTGGCCGAGGTCGCCATCGCCGGGGGGGCCTTCCTCTTGGGCTTTCGCCTGGGGACCGTGCCGGCCTTGGCCCTATCGCTCCCCTTGACCCTCCTCATCCTGGTTGGTTCCGCCAACGCCATCAACCTTCTGGACGGGATGAACGGTCTGGCGGCGGGCGTGGGGGGCCTGGGTGGGATCTTCCTGGCCCTCTTGGGTCTGGCGCAGGGCGAGCCGATGGTCGTCGTGGTTGGCGGAGCCCTGGCAGGGGCGTGTCTCGGATTTCTGCCCCACAACGTGGGGAAGGCGAGAGTCTTCTTGGGAGACGGCGGAAGCCTGTCCTTAGGCTTTACGCTGGGTACGCTGGTTGTTATGCTTTCGGGTGAATCGGGGGCATGGCGGTGGCCCGTGGCTGCGGGGCTAGCGCTGGGGCTGCCTGCCTTCGATCTGACGTACGCTATCCTGCGCAGGGTGCAGCGGCGCGTAAGCATCTTTGTGGGTGACCGCGACCATGTCTACGACTTATTGCACCGTTCGGGGATGGGAGAGAAGCGAGTGGTCCTCTTGATGTTTGGAGCCTCGGTGGTCTCCGGTCTCAGCGCCCTCACTATACCGGGGGCACCTCTTGCCGTCGGCCTCGGGGTGGTCGGCCTCGAGGCGCTGGCTCTGAGTCTCTTCGTCTACTGGCTGCGGAGGACGGTGTCTTGACGGCGATGAGAGCAGCGAAAAGGATGGAAGTCCCCCTCTCTCGGCCCGACATCACGGAGCGCGAGATAGAGCTGGTCAACCAGGTCTTGCGGACTCCGTTTCTGAGCATGGGGCCGATGCTCCGCCGCTTTGAGGAGGATTTCGCCCGCTTCATTGGGACGAAGGAGGCCGTCGCCATCTCCAGCGGGACCGCCGGTCTCCACCTCTGTGTCGTCGCCGCGGGGATAGGTCCAGGAGACGAGGTGATCACCACGCCCTTCAGCTTCGTCGCCTCGGCGAACTGTGTCCTGTACACCGGGGCGCGGCCAGTGTTCGTGGACGTGGAGGAGGGCTCCTGGAACATGGACCCCGAGCGAGTGGAAGCGGCCATCACGCCGCGCACCCGGGCTATCCTGGCTGTCCACATCTTCGGGCAGCCCTGTCGGATGGACCGCCTTCTGGAGATCGCCCGGCGCCACGACCTCCTGGTGCTGGAGGACGCCTGCGAGGCGGTGGGAGCGGAGTTCCAGGGGAGGAAGGTGGGCACCTTTGGGAGGGCGGCGGTCTTCGCCTTCTACCCGAACAAGCAGATGACGACAGGCGAAGGGGGAATCATTACCACAGACGACCCTGGCTGGGCCGCGTTGCTACGGAGCCTGCGGAACCAGGGCCGGGAGGCGGAGGACCTGTGGCTTCACCACCCGCGTCTGGGGTTCAACTATCGGCTGAATGAGATGAGCTGTGCCCTGGGAGTGGCCCAGTTGGAGCGGATCGAGGAGCTGCTCACGAAGAGGGAGCGGGTGGCCCAGGAGTATACTCGGCGCCTGCGAGATGTCTCTGGCGTGGCGGTCCTGGAGCCGTCCGCCCAGACGACGCGGATGAGCTGGTTCCTCTATCCCGTCCGGCTCTTGGCGGGGCCGCCCCGGGCCCGGGTGATGGAGGAGTTGGCGCGGCGAGGGGTGCCGACGCGGCCTTACTTTTCTGCGATCCATCTTCAACCGTTCTATCGAGAGAGGTTCGGCTCCAAGGAGGGCGACTTCCCCGTGACGGAAGCGGCGGCCTCTTCCATGGTGGCGCTGCCTTTCTATGGGAAGATGACCGACCAGGAGATCGAGCACGTGTGTCACACCCTGGCGGAGGTGCTCCTGAGGCTCTAGCCATGGCCAGCGAATGTGGAGGGACAAAGGGGGGTCACCGTAGCATGGGGGGAGGAGAGGCGTGATTCGGTCGGTCTGGAACGTGACTCTCCGGCTCGTCCCGGCCTTGGTCGTGGACGCTGCCCTCGTTCTCGTGGCCTATGGGCTTGCCTTTCTCCTCCGGTTCGAAGGGTCGGTGCCCGAGGAGTACCTGGTGGGCTTCAGGGAGGTTGCACCCGTGGCCCTTCTGGTCTACCTGGCTGTGAACTACCTCTTTGGGGTGTACGACCGCATGTGGTCGTACGCGAGCTCCAGCGAGGTGATGAACATCTGGGTGGCGGTAATGGTCGCCACGGGGCTCCTCACGGGGCTGGATGTCCTCGCGGGGAGTCAGCGCCCAGTGCCCTTGAGCGTGGTGGTGCTCGGCGGCGTCTTCGTCCTGGGGTTCTTCACGCTGCTGCGGTACCGATGGCGGCTGGTGACCGGTTTCCTGTTGCGGTGGCGGGCCAGCCGTGGGGCACGGAAACGCGTGCTGATCGTGGGGGCGGGCGAGGCGGGACAGCTCCTGGCGTGGCAGTTGAAGAACCTCGCACACACCTATGACGTTGTCGGCTTCATCGACGACGACCCGCGCAAGAAGGGGATGCGCGTTCACGGGGCGCGCGTGTTGGGGGACCGGTCCTCCATTCCCAGCGCGGCGGCCATGAAAGCCGTGGACACGATTGTTATCGCCATTCACCGGCTCTCCGGCTCCGACTTTCGCGACATCCTCGCCCGGTGCCAGGAGACGCACGCGCAGGTCAAGGTCCTGCCGAACGTGCTGGGGATGATGGATAACAACGTGGGTGAGCCTCTTCTGCGAGACATCGGCGTCGAAGACCTGCTGGGACGCAAGGCTGTTCCTGTGGACCAGGAGATGTGCCACCGATTGCTGAGGGGGAAGGTCGTCCTGGTCACGGGGGCTGCGGGGAGCATCGGCTCCGAGCTATGCCGGCAGATCGTCCAGTTTTCGCCCTCTCGTCTGCTGCTGTTGGACAACAACGAGTCCGGTCTCCATGATCTCACGCTGCAGCTTCAACGGCAGGCGAACGGGACGGATATCCTTCATCCCGTCGTCGCGGACATCTTGCGTCGAGAGAAGCTGGAACGCCTCTTCTCTCGGTGGCGGCCGCAGGTCATTTTCCACTGTGCAGCCTACAAGCATGTGCCTCTTATGGAGGAGCATCCCGATGAGGCGGTCTTGGTCAACGTCATCGGGACTCGGAACGTGTGCGAACTGGCCTCGGAAGCCGGAGCCGAGCGCTTCGTCCTCATTTCGACGGACAAGGCGGTGACTCCGGTCAGCGTCATGGGCATGACCAAGCGCCTGTGCGAGATGATGGTTCTGGCCATGCCCCGAGACGCGACTTGCCGCTTCACCGCCGTCCGCTTTGGCAACGTGCTCAACAGCAGGGGGAGCGTGATTCCGACCTTTCTCCGGCAGATTGAGACAGGCGGTCCCGTGACGGTGACGGACGCTCGCATGACGCGGTTTTTCATGGGCCCTTTGGAGGCGGTGAACTTGATCTTGCAGGCGGCGACTCTCACAGGGGGAGGCGACATCTTTGTGCTGGACATGGGCGAGGAGATCCGGATCGTGGACTTGGCCCAGCGGCTGATCCGCCTGCGCGGTCTTCGCGTCGGCGAGGACATCGAGATCGCCTATAGTGGCGTCCGCCCCGGCGAGAAGCTGGAAGAGCGCCTGTACGATCCTGCTCTGGAGGAGCGAGCACCCACGACGCATCCCTACATCTTCCGGGTGCGCCAGAGCCAGGCGGCACCGCAGAAGGATCTGTGGGCCAAGGTGGATAGTCTGGCCGGTTTGGCCCACCGGGTGGGCGACGGGCCTGGCCCTGCTGCTCTTCTCACGGCGCTCCAAGAAAGCGTTGGCGCCTTGCGGGAGAAGACTGCGTCGTGAGAGCCAACGGCGGCGCTCTCCGAGCCGACCGGCGAAACAATGTACGGGATAGGGGAACAGGAGGAGGATGGCCGTGTGGTCACGTCTCATTCTGGCAGTAGGACTGACCCTAAGTTTTCTCGGCGGTGCCTGTACGGCCCTTGAGCCGTCGCCGACTCCCAGGCCTTCCACTCCCACTCCGACACCTCTGCCCGGGACTCTGTACACCGTCGTGCGGGGCGACGTGGCGCAGACGCTGAAAGTAAGGGGCAGCCTGGACTCGACGCGACGCCAGATCCTCTCCTTCGATCAGGGAGGATGGATCAAGAGGGTGAACATCGCGGCAGGGGACCAGGTGAAAGAGGGCGATGTCCTTGTGGAACTGGACATCCCCGGTCTCGAGGACCAGGTCCTGGACGCGCAGTATGACGCGCGCACGAAGGCCCTGGAACTGGCCCAATCGGTGGAGGTCGCCGCCGAGATTCGCTCGTTGAACCTGAACAAGGCGCGGATCCAGGAACAGATCGCCGATCTCCACGTGGCTTTGGAGTCCACGGAGCTGGGGAGAAGGGACTGGGAGCTCCAGAAGAGGATCTTCGAGATGGAGACGAGGATCGCTCAGCAAGAGGCGCGCCGGGCGGAGTTGCAGGCGGAGATCGCCAAGCTGGGCCTGGAGCGGGCCACAGACCTCCTGGCGCGACGAGAGAAGAGGCTGGAGGCAACGCGCCTCAAGGCCCCCTTCGATGGCCTGATCGTCGGCCTGGAGAGGATAGCGGGCGAGCGGGTAGAACCCTTCGAAGTGGTGGCGGTGGTGGCGGACCCACAGGAGCTGAAGATCGAGGCGAACGTCTTGGAGATCAACATCAACGAGCTCGCGCTGCAGCAGCGGGCGACCGTCACGCTCGACGTCTTTCCGACGAGCCGCTATCGGGCGTACGCGGCGCAGATATCCAGCGAACCCATCATCTGGCAGGGGAAGAAGGCCTACCGCGTGGGTCTGAGGTTTGAAGGGGGCCAGCTGATCCCAGCGGCGATCGGCATGGGGGCGGACGTCCAACTGACTACCAGCGAGCGAAGAGAGGTCCTTACTGTCCCCTCTGCCGCGATCTATACGAACGGTGAAGAGAAGCTGGTGGAAGTGGTGCAGGGGGGTAAGGTGAGAAAGGTCCCCGTGACCCTTGGCCTTGCCAACGTGACTCGCACGGAAATCGTCACGGGTCTCCAGGAGGGAGACATCGTCCTCGTCCCGTAGCCTCCTCCGCTCTGTTCGCCGATGAAGTCTATTGTTGCGAAGGCCCTCCTCGGTTTCCTCGCCCTCTCGCTTCTGGCCGTCCTGGTCCTCTTCGGGTGGGGGTGGGCCCAGTATGCCCGTATACAGGCGGGTCTGGAACGTCTCGAGCGAACCTTGGACATGGATGCTGCGGGGGTGGCGGGGTGGGCAAGGCTTCTTGAAGATGTCGAAGAGGTCAATGGGGAGTTGGCTTCGGTGCGTTCCAGCCTGGAGGCGGCGCGGAGCGCCCTGGGCACTGTCCGGAGCTTGCTGCCTCTGTTTAGCTGGGTTCCCTCGGTCGGGCAGGATGTCCAGGAGGCCCCAGCCCTTGTGGACCTTTCTCTTGATGTGGTGAGTCTAGGAGAGGAGGTCGGGAAAGGCCTCCTGCCTATCGCCCAGGAATTGAAGAGGTCGCCCCAGGGCCTCCAGATGGGGGCGCAGGGGGGCATTCCTCGCTATCTGGAGCTTCTCCGAGAGGGCAAGCCTCACTTCCGCCAGGCCCGTGGGCTGCTGGGAGGTGTGAGGGACCGCCTCCGGGAGATGGAGTCGGCGAGAGTGTCGGAGGGAACGAGGGCTCGTCTTCAAAGACTCGGGGGGTTCCTTCCCACCGTGGATCACGCCCTCTTTGCCCTCACGGAGCTGCCGCCGATTACTGAGGAGTTCCTGGGGTTCCGGGGGCGCCGGACCTACCTAGTGCTGGCTCAAAACACCTACGAACTTCGGGCGACGGGAGGGTTCATCTCCGGTGTGTGGCTGGTCACCCTGCGGGATGGAGACATCGAAGAAATGTCCTTTCACGACAGTGGGGAAGTAGACATCTTGACGAAAACCTTTCCTCCGGCTCCCGCGCCCATGCGGAAGTACATGCAGGCGGGCATCTGGCCCTTTCGCGATACCAACTGGTTCGCCCACTTCCCGGACTCCGCCCGGGCCGCCGAGAATCTGTACGAGTTGGGCCAGAACATCGCCGTGGACGGGGTGATCGCCGTCAACGAGCGAGTCATGGAAGAGGTCGTGGAGGCGGTAGGGCCTATCTACTTAGAGGCCTACGGCACGGAGGTCACGAGGGAGACCTTTCTCCGTCTCCTGGAGCAGGGCATTGAGCCGAGCGGGGTAGGGCCGGGGAGCCTGCAGCCCCGCAAGTTCCTTCTCAAAGTCTTGGGCGAGGAGTTGCGGGGGCGGCTTGAATCGGGACTCGGCCTGGAGAAGACGCTACGTCTCCTCTCCGCCCTTGCCCGATCCTTGGAGGGCCGCCATGTCCTTCTGTACACCCATACGGGGGATGTCCAGGAAATCCTCGCTCAGTTGGGGTGGGACGGCGGTGTCCGGGAGGGGCCGGGTGACTACCTTCGAGCGGTCGATTCCAACATGAGTTTCAACAAGGTGAACCGCTCGGTCACGCAATCGATCCTCTACGCGGTCCATCTCGATGAGGCAGAGCCCTGGGGGGAGGTGAGCCTTCGCTACAGGAACGAAAGCCAACCACAGGAGGGCGTCTGCATTCAGGACACGCAGCCGGGCGGGTACGAGGTGTGGAAACAGGGCTGCTACTGGGCCTTCGTGCGCGTCCTGGTGCCTCAAGGGAGCCGGCTCCGGAAGGCGAGTTACGTTCCCTTGCCGGAAGGAAGCTTGCTGAAACGCATGGGCAGGGAAGGCGAAACCGCGACGGTGGAGATAGCCAAAGAGGGCGGGAAGACCAGCTTCGGTCTTTTCTTCGTCGTGGCGCCTGGGGAGGAGCGGGAGATATCCTTTGCTTACACGCTGCCGGGCGATCTTGCGGGGAAGGGGCTTTTGTGGTACGAACTGACCGTGCAAAAGCAGCCTGGGACGGTTGCCGTTCCCTTGGAAGTTGTCCTACACCTTCCTCCTGACGCTGCGGCTATGCCCAGAGAGCCGACGGGGGGGAAGGTTGAAGGGGGAACCGTGCGCTTTGTCACCGATCTAGCTCAGGACCGCTCGTTTTCAGTAGGCGCTCCAGTAAAATCCCGCCGTGAGGACTAGACAAGGCCCATTGTCATGCTATGATGAATAGAGTTTTTGGCTGTAGCCGAGTTTCCCATCCATGAGAAGAAGACCCGCGTGGCGGTGACAGGAAGAGGTGGATGATGCTGCACGGACACAATAGGCTTAGGCGGACTGCACTCTTCGTTTTTCTGCTTGTTGGCGCCGTTTTGATGTACGCGCTCTCCTCCGCTGGCGTCGTCTGGGCAACGCCTTCCCAGGACGCGCTGCGGAGCACGCTCCCGCCTGTGAAGGAGGGAGAGACCTCCACGTTGGTGGAGCCAGACAAGACGACCACTCTCCCTGTCGCTGGGGTGAGTGCCACGATCACGATCAAGCCGGGATCGGTCAAGGTGGACGGCAAGGTGGCGGAGGTCCAGATCGTCACGGCGCCGAAGCCTGCCGCTGCGGTGCCGCCCAAGCCGCCGGCACCCACAATCACCTTCCTGGGCCGGGCGGTCGAGATCAACGTCTATGATGGCCTCGGAGCGGACATCACCGGTAAGGTCTTCTTCAACCCGCCCCTGGAGATCGTCTTCGACATCAGCGAGGCCGAGTGGACCGCGGTCGGCGGAGACCTCAGCCAGTTCAACGTCCGGTACTACAACCCGGCGACGGCGGAGTGGGTCTCCCTCGCTACTACCGTCGACCCGGTGCCGCCGCGGAAGGCGAAGGCATACGTTTCCCACCTGACCGTCTTCGGCCTCTTCCGCCAGCAGCCGACACCGGCGCCTTTGACGCCCACGGCAACCAAGCCGCCGATCCCAGGCGGTGACGCCAGCGTGGGGACGGAGGGCCTCGTCCTCCTGGGGCTTCTAGGGCTCCTCCTGGTCGGCTCCGGGGCCTACTACCTTCGAGTGGGGCGACGGCAAAGTTCGTAGGCTGCCTCCAAGGACTTGAGAGAAACGAAGCGGGGAGCTTTGGAAGAGGCTCCCCGCTTCTGTCTGTCCCATGAGGCGAAAGCTCTGGCCTGACGCGGCGGTTGTTGGCGCCGTGGGGGCTTTCGCTCTCTCCCTCTATATTTTGACGCTCCCCCCCTCTCTGACCTGGGCCTACGGCGGCGCTGATGGGGGAGAGCTCGCCACTGCCGTGTACACTCTTGGCGTGGCCCATCCGCCGGGGTATCCCACCTATGTCTTGCTCGGGAAGGGCGCGAGCCTTCTTCTGCCTTTTGGGGATCAAGCCCACCGTCTGGCGCTCTTCTCGGCCATAGCGGGCGCGGCCACTGCTGGCCTCTTCTCGCTCGTCACCCTGCACCTTCTTCGGCGGCTTCGTCCGGAGGAAAACGAGGCAGTCCACATAGGCGGCGCCGTCCTGGCTGGAACTGGACTGGCCGCCTCCCCGCTTTTCTGGTCTCAGGCGATCATCGTGGAGGTGTACGCGCTTCACGCTCTCTTCGTGTCTCTCGTCCTGGCGGGCCTCGCGCGCTGGCGCTGGCTTCGCAGCCGAGGGCGTCGAGCCGGCCCAACTCTGGTTGGGGTCGCCTTCCTGGTGGGCGTGGGGGCGGGCAATCACCTGACCCTTCTCTTTCTCCTTCCGGCCTTGGTGCCTCTCCTCGCTGGCCAGGTGCGGCGACAAGAGCTCTTATGGGCGCTTGTTGCCTTGGCAGGTGGCCTCTCCATCTATCTGGCTCTGCCGGTGCTGGCGCTGCGAGATCCGTCCATCGCCTGGGGCGACCCGAGAACCTTTCGAGACTGGCTGTGGGTGGTGACTGGCCGGCTCTACCAGGACCGCCTGTTCGGGCTAGAGCCTCAGGAGCTGCCGGGGCGCCTGGGGGCGCTGCTCGCGCTCGCCGCCAGGCAGCTCGGCGGCGCAGGGTGGGTCGTGGCGCTCGTCGGGGTGGTCGGCCTCTGGGGTCTTGACCGACGATTGGCCCTGAGCACCATGCTCCTCGCGGCGCTCTTCACCGTCTACGCGGTCTGGTACGACAGTGCCGACTCCTACGTCTATCTCCTGCCTCTGTTGATGGCTGCGGCCCTCTGGCTCGGCGTCGGGGCCATCGCCTTGGCGAGGGAGGCAGCTAGCTTGACTCCACGTTTTCCTGGTGTTGGTAAGAAGGGAGTCCTGTTGCTGCTGCTTCTTCTGCCTTTCCTCTCCGTGGCCTGGAACTATCGGTCGGTGGACCTCTTGGGAGACAGGACGGTCCAGGAATACATTGCGCAGGCGGTCTCCGGCATCGAACTGGACGCCGTCATCGTGGCCGACACGGACCCCCACGTGTTCAGCCTCTGGTACTGGCGGTACGTGCAGGAGCCTGAGAGCACGGTGGATGTGGTGGCGGAGGGGTTGCTAGAATACCCGTGGTACCAGAGACAGCTCCTGCGTCGCTCGCCCGGGCTGCTGCCCGCGGGCGCTCTCTCGGGGGGTGCGGGGCTCATCGGCCTGCTGGATGTGAACGTGGGGAAGCGCCCGGTCTATCTGACCGACCCGGATCTCTCTGTCGCGGAGCGGTATCGCCTGGACCTCGTTCCAGGCACACTGCGTTACCGTGTCATCCTACGAGAAGGGTAGGAGGGTGAAAGCGATCAAGGTCAAGCGCCTCCGTCCGCAGGGACGCTTGCCGCGACGGGCGACGCCTGGCTCCACGGGGCTCGACCTCTATGCTTGCCTGGAGGCCGGGCCCTGCAAGGTGGGGCCGGACCCGGTGAAGGTGCCGACGGGGATTGCCCTGGAGGTCCCGATCGGATATGACCTTCAGGTGCGCCCTCGCTCCGGCCTGGCGGCCCAGGGCGTGGCAGTGGTGCTGGGGACCATCGATAGCGACTACCGTGGCGAACTGATGGTCACCATGTACACTTTTGGCACACGGCCACCCTACGCCGTCAGAGACGGTGACCGCATCGCCCAGCTCATTGTCTCGCGGGCAGTTGATCTTCCGGTTGTCGAGGTGGAGGAGCTCCCATCTACGGAGCGCGGCGAGGGCGGCCACGGTTCGACGGGCGCCTAGGTGGAGCCGTGGCGGGCCTCATCAAAGTCGGCACCTGCTCCTGGACCGACGCGACGCTTCTGGCCAGCGGCTTCTATCCCAGCCACGTCCGAACGCCGGAGGAGCGCCTTCAGTTCTACGCCACCCTGTTCCCCGTGGTCGAGGTGGACAGCACCTACTATGGGCTTCCTTCGGAGAAGGTGGCGGGGCTCTGGGCGGAGAGGACTCCGTCCGGCTTCACTTTCGATGTGAAGGCCTTCGCCGCCTTTACCGGCCACCCAACTCCCGTCCGCTCTCTTCCCAAGGCGGTTCGCGAGGCGCTCCCCGCGCCGCTGCGGACGAAGGCCCGCCTTTACCTTCGAGACCTTGCTCCTGAGTCCCAGGAGGTCCTCTGGGAGATGTTCACTCGGGCCTTGCTGCCCCTGGACAGCGCAGGGAAGCTCGGCGTCGTCTTGTTCCAGTTCCCGCCCTGGTTCGTCCCCAGGCAGTCCAGCTGGAAACAGGTCGTGACCTGCCGCGAGCGAATGGGCCAATACCGGGTGGCGGTGGAGTTCCGCAACGCCCTCTGGTTTTCGGAGGGCGAGCGGGAGAGGACACTGTCTTTCCTTGGAGAGCACCGTCTTCCCTACGTGGCTGTAGACGAACCTCATGGCCTTCGCTCCAGCGTTCCTGCCGTCGCAGAGGCGACAGCGGAGATTGCCATCGTCCGTTTCCACGGCCGGAACCGAGAGGACTGGGAGAGGAAGGGCGCGACGGTGCAGGAGAAGTTCCGTTACCTCTACACTCCTGAGGAGCTGGGGGAGTGGGTGCCGAGGATCCGCCGGCTGGCGGAGCAGGCCCGAGAGGTGCATGTCCTGTTCAGCAACTGCTACGGCAGCTACGCTCCCACGAACGCCCAACAGATCCAGGCGATGCTCGGGGAGGCGTAGGCGGGCTTTTTCGTTGGTCTTATTCGCGCCTGACTATCCAGACTATAATGGTTCGTCTGCACCAGCCCAGAGAGGAGGCGGATGTGGGGTCCAAGAGCGACACGCGAAGACTTCCGCCGGGGCAGTATCTGACCGACAAGTTTCCAGTCTTGACGTACGGTGCCAGCCCCCGCATCGAGACCAAGGTGTGGACCTTCGAGGTCAAGGGGCTGGTGAAGCAGCCTGTCACCTTGACATGGGCGGAGATTCACCGGCTACCTCTCGCTCGAGTGACCTCGGACTTCCACTGCGTGACAGGCTGGAGCCGCCTGGACAACGTGTGGGAGGGTGTGCGGGTGAGAGACGTCCTGGCGCTCGCGGAGCCCCTCCCTGAGGCACGCCATGTCATGGCCTTCTGCTATGGCGGCTACACCACCAACCTTCCTCTGGAGGCAGTGACAGCCGAGAACGTCCTCGTCGCCTTCCTCCACGACGGGCGGGACCTGGAGCGGGACCACGGTGGCCCGGCGCGGCTTTTGGTGCCCAGCCGGTACGGGTACAAGAGCGCGAAGTGGGTCCGCGGCCTGGAGCTCCTGGCCGAGGAGGAGCGAGGTTTCTGGGAGGTCCACGGCTACCACAGCAACGCCGACCCGTGGACGGAGGAGCGCTACTCCTTCTGAGTCCTAGCAGGGTGCTGAAATTAACTCCCTAAACCTTCCTCCGGCGCGTTCAGCGAGGTAGCCCATCGGGCTCCTATCTACCCAGAAGGGGGCACCATAGAAGGGGTACGTTCAGTCTCACAATGGAGTTGATGGCATGGCGCTGTCGCTGCCGCGAACCCGTAGGCCGCCCGTGTTTTATGGATGGTGGATTGTCGTCGCCACCTCGGTCATGCTCGCCTTCCTCGCGGGGAGCGTGTTCTGGAGCTTTTCCTTCCTAGTCTCCCCCGTCCGCGCAGAATTAGGTTGGAGCGCAGGGGCCATCGCTGGCGCCTACCTTATCCAAGGAGTTGTGGGGGCTATACAGTCCCCGATCGCGGGTGCCCTCTTCGACCGCTTCGGTCCACGAGTCGTTGCAAGTGGTGGAATCTTCATCGGCGGTCTAGGACTTCTGTTACTTAGTCAGGCCCATAGCCTCCCTCACTTCTACATTGCGTACGCCCTCGCTGGCACCGGCCTTGTCAGCGTCTTCGCTACGGCAATACCTGCCGTTGGGAACTGGTTTCTCCACAGACGTGGCCTAGCTCTGGGGCTTGCTACTGCGGGCATCGCCCTTGCCGGGGTCATGGCGCCGGTCGTCGTGGTGCTGGTTGACTGGGTAGGGTGGCGGGCGACGCTTGCCGTGTTGGCACTCGCCACATGGATATTCATGCTCCCCCTCGCGCTGGTTCTGCGCCGCAGGCCAGAGGAATACAACATGTTGCCTGACGGCGTATCTGCCGTAGCCGAGTCCCGTGGCGCGGTGGGCATGACAGGAGATCGTGGTGTAGTTGAGGGCGCAACGACGGCGGAAGCCCTGCGGAGACGGGAGTTTTGGTTCCTAGGCTTCTGCTTCACGATGGGGTTTTGGGCGATCGGATCGATCCAGGTCCATCAAGCTCCCTACCTAGAAGGTGCCGGTATCTCACGCGAGTTGGCTGCTGCCACAGTAACAGCCCTATCGCTCGTGACAGTGCTCGGGCGGGTCCTTTTCGGGTGGCTTGCCGACCGTTTCGACTTACGCGTGTTGACGGGCGTGGCTCTGGCGATACAGACTGTGGGGATCGTCGTCTTCGCCCAGGTCGACGGATCCCGAACGTGGCTTCTCCTTCCCTTTCTGCTTCTCTTCTCGCCAGCTCTCGGGGGTTTGATGGTGCTCCAGCCCTCTGCCCAAGGATGGTATTTCGGACGGCGAGCGTTCGGCACCCTCTCAGGTATCAACTACGCGGTGGGTACGATCTCTTGGGCAGGCGGGCCGTACCTACTGGGGCTTATCTATGATTGGATGGGGGACTATCGACCGGGGCTCTTCCTCTTGGCTGCCTTGTGCCTGACGGGCATACCGGCACTGCTGGGTCTCGCGAAGCATCGGTAGGATCCTCGACGCCAAAAGGACGGGAGCTTGGGGCGAGACACCTGGATACTGAGTTGTTGGTCTCGCGCGGCGAACTCCACCTCCACCACGCGGGGCTCGCGGCTTACCTTGAAGCTTGAACGAGCGCAAGTCAATTAACTTCGCGGCGCAATTTGGCGAACGGAGACGGCTATGAATAAAAGTGGCAGTGGAGGCACTCGCTCTAATCCCAACTGGCCGAGCAGAACTGGTAACCCGTCGGGAGGGGACAGAGGAAATAACCCGCCAAAGAAGTAAGGGTGAAGGGGCTTAGAGCGGGCTCCCTCGGCGCCCGGTCACGGGCCCAGGGCTATCCTAAGCTGGACATCCTCCGCTCATGTTGGCTGAGCGGGAGATATAAACGGCTCGCCCCCAGTCTGCTAGGAGCTCTGCAGCAGGTGCACCAGCAGGGCAGCTGGACCAAGCAGGGCGAGGATGCTGACCACGTCTGTCACGGTGGTGAGGAAGATGCCGGAGGCCAGCGCCGGGTCGATGCGGAAGAGCTTGAGACCAAGGGGGATGATCACGCCGGCGAGGCTGGCGAAGACGCTGGCGATCATCATGGCGGTGAAGAGAAGAAGGGCGTGATAGGGATTTTGGGTCCACAGGAAGGCGAACACGGCGGCGGTGCCGCTGATGAGGAGGCCGTTGAACGCGGCGAGAAGGAGCTCCTTGGTGAGGATCCGTTTGGTGTTGCGGAAGGTGACCTCCCCCAGGGCGATGCTGCGGACGACGATGGTGGTGGTCTGAATGCCCTGGTTCCCCGACTGTCCCGCCAGGAGGGGGATGAAGGCGGCCAGGATCGCCGCCCTGGCGATGGTGGATTCGAAGAGGGCGACCACGGAGGCGGCCAGGAAGGCAGTCGCCAGGTTCACCAGGAGCCAGGGGAGCCGGCGTCGAATGGAGACCTCCAGACCGGCGAAGAGCGACACCTCGGGTTGGAGGCCGACCATCCGGTACATGTCCTCGGTCGCCTCTGCCTCGGCCACGTCGATGATGTCGTCGAAGGCGATGAAGCCCAGAAGGACTCCGTTCATGTCCACCACGGGGAGAGAGACGAGGTCGTACCGTTCGATGAGGCGGACGCATTCCTCCTGGGGCGTGTCCACGGTGACGGCGACGGGATCGGCCTCCATGATCTGGGTCAGGGGCGTGGCCTGGTCAGCCAGCAGAAGGTCCTTGAAGGACAGGACGCCGGCGAGACCCCCGTCCTCGTTCACCACGAAGGGGCTGGTGACCGACTCGGCGACGGGCCGCGTGGCACGGATGTAGGTGATGGCGCCCTGGGCCGTCATCCACGTGGGGAGGGCGATGAGCTCCACCGTCATGATGGCGCCGGCGGTCTCCTCCTTCTGCTCCAGGAGCGCGGCGACGGCCCCCCGGTCGCGACGGCTCTCCAGCAGGGGGAGGGCCCGCTCAGCGGGGAGGGCGCGGAGGATGTTGGCGGTGAGGGCGCGGGGCGTCTCCGCCAGGACGGGAGCCAGGCTATCCAGGGGCATTTCCAGGATGGGAGCCAGGGCCTGGGGCCCTAGAGGGACCAGGTACTCGAGGAGATCGGCCAACCCTTTGGGTTCCATCCGTTGGACCAGCTCGCTGGCCTCGTCCTCGCTCATCTCTTGCAGGAGAGTCGCCTGGTCGGCGGGGTGCAACTCCGCCAAGACGGCCAGGGCGCCTTGCACCTGGCCGTCTCTGAGGCGTTCTCTTAGGATGTCCCGGTAGCTTTGGTCTTGCATTGACGACCCTTTGGGATTGCGCTCCCGTCCCAGCATAGGGCAAGAGGGGAGGAGGGGGAATAGTGAAGAAGAGGGGAGGGCAACCTGCTAAAATAGACGAAGTTTATCGTCGTGCCTTCTCATGATGCAGGAATCCCGTCCTCGCGTAGAGCATCTGGTCTCTGCCGGCGGAGTCGTGTACAGACTCGCCGACAGCCGCATGGAGGTGGTCCTCTGCGGCCGCGCCGACCCGCCGGTCTGGAGCCTTCCGAAGGGGACGCCCGACGCCGGCGAAACGCTGGAGGAGACGGCCTTGCGGGAGGTCCAGGAGGAGACGGGACTGGACGTCCGGATCGTCGCGCCTCTGGGGACCATCGAGTACTGGTTCTATCGGGGCGATGTCCGGTGTCGCAAGACCGTCTACTACAACCTGATGGAGCCCGTAGGCGGCTCGGTAGACCGGCATGACCCAGAGTTCGACATGGTACAGTGGTTCGATGCTGAGAGGGCCCTGGATTGTGTCACCTATCCCAACGACGCTCAGGTGGTCCGACGAGCCATTGAAAGAGTAAGAGGCCACGGCGATGACACGGCCTGAACTGGGCTTCCTCCAAGGGGCCACGTTGCTCCTGAGGCCGAAGCTTCCGGAGGACGCGGAGCGAGACTACGCCTGGCGTACCGATGAGGAGTTGGCGCGGCTGGACGCCGCCGAGCCCTATCGGGGCACCTTCGAGGATTTTCGAGCTTCCTATTTGGACGAGCTGGCCTATCCCTCTCCGGACTCTTGTCGGTTCGCCATGGTGGACGCGGCCACGGGCAAACACATCGGCAACTGCATGTACTACGACCTGGATCGCTGGGGCAAGGACGCCGAACTCGGCATCCTCATCGGGGAAAAGCAGTCATGGAGCAAGGGCTACGGCGAGGAGGCCGTCCGCCTTCTCCTCGACCATCTCTTCGGCGACCTGAGTCTCCAGAGGGTACACCTCCAGACCTTAGATTGGAACGTTCGAGCCCAGAGGTGCTTCGAGAAGTGCGGCTTCACGTTCTGTGGCCAGAGCCGGCGCGGTCGCCTCGTTTTGCTCCTCATGGAGATCCCCCGTTCCCGCTGGTTGGAAGACCGGAAGCGGAGGGAAGGGGATGGACGAGGCGGCCTCGGGAAGCCCGAGGTCGCCCAAGCGGACACGCCCCGGGTCCCGTGACGGATTGGCGTACCCTCTCTTCGACCTCGCGCGAGTTTCCCTCTTGATTTCTCTCGACCAGGCCCGGCGTAAGTCAAGGTGATTTCCTGGCAGGTTTGAAGACGCTGGCGAGAAAGGCTGCGACGCGGTCCACGTACTGTTGGGGGTACGTGGTGTAGGCGGCGACATGTTTGGCCCCATCCGCGATCCAGAGGTCGCTCGCCGGGTGGTGGGATGCACTGTACACACGCCGGCCTTGGTCGAGGGGGATAAAGGCGTCGGCTTCCCCATGGATCACGAAGATCGGGATTCCCAACTCCTTGACCGCCTCCTCCGGCGCGGCAAGGTCGGGGTCGGCCCCGGTGCCCAGCTTCGCCAGCCAAAGGAGGGCGGGCACGAAGAAAGCCGGAAGCCCCGACCGCCGTGGCCCTTCCAGCCTCGCCATCTCTCGCAGGGAAGCGAAGGGGCTATCGGCGATGACGGCCGCCACACGCGCCTCCTTGGAGGCGAGGAGGGCGACGCCTGCGCCGAGCGAGAAGCCCAGGAGAGCGATGTGTCTCCGGGGCCAACCTCGGGTTGCCAGAAAGTCCACCGCTCCCAGGACGTCCCATTGCTCCTGGACGCCGCCGGTGAACCTGTCGCCGTCCGATTCGCCGTGGCCACGAAAGTCGAATGCGAGGATGGCGTAGCCCAGGTTGTAGAGGTCGCGGGCCACTTCCAGGAGGCCGATGGGATCGTCCCGGGTGCTGCCTTCGCCGTGGAGCAGGACAACGACGGGCCTTTGGGCGTCTCCGTCTATCAGCCAGCCCCGTAGGGTCAGGCCGTCGTTCTCGCTGGGGAAGCGCACCTCTTCGTAAGGGAGACCTACGGAGGCGGGGGTGCGCACCAGGGGCTTGCGGTCGGCTCTGGTGAGATGGCGAAACTTCAGGACTATGGCGGCGCCTCCCAGCAGGGACCCCAAGACGAGGAGAGATAGCAGGACGACAAGTGCCATGGCAAGTTTAGCCTATTCGGAGCGTTGGGGAGGGTCAAGGGAACGAAGAAGAGTGTAGGCTAGAGGGAGGGCCGGGGCTACGGCCAGAATATCGAACGAAGGAGAGGCGACGGATGAAGGCGGTCGTGGTGCGCGAAACGGGAGGCCTGGAGAGTCTGCAGTTCGAGGAAATCCCCGACATCAAGATTGGCCCGGCGGAGGTGCTGGTACGGGTGAAGGCCGTCTCCATCAACTTCGCCGATACGGGCCTGACCCGCTCGGGAGAGCGCCGGGAGCTGCGTCGCCCCCGTATTCTGGGCGGCGACGCGGCGGGCTTCGTCGAGGAGGTGGGGTCGGCGGTGCGATGGGTGCAGCGGGGACAGAGGGTCCTGGTCAGCCCGGGCATCAGTTGCGGACGCTGCGAGCAGTGCCTTAGCGGCGC
Organism: Chloroflexota bacterium; assembly: GCA_016210295.1. GTDB lineage: Bacteria > Chloroflexota > Dehalococcoidia > UBA6926 > JACQUM01 > JACQUM01. The sequence goes on from JACQUM010000141.1 coordinate 26,982, forward strand.
CGACAATGAGTGCTCCAACTATCTCTTGATGGGGTATGGGGGCTGGGACGGCGGCTACGCGCAATTCGTCCACGTTCCCGAGGAGAACATCGTTCCTTTGCCTGAGAGCCTCAGCTTTGAGCAGGCGGCGTGCATCCCCGTCACCTTCATCACTGCCTGGCACATGCTGACCGACCTGGGCCGGGTGAGGCTGGGTGACGATGTCCTCGTCACGGCGGCAGGAAGCGGGGTGGGAGTGGCGGGGATCCAGATCGCGCGACTGCACGGGGCGCGACCCATCGCGGCGGCGGGGTCCGATTGGAAGCTGGAGAAGGCCGCCGAGCTGGGGGCCGTCTTCGGCGTCAACTACAGTCGGGAGGACTGGGCCCAGCGCGTATTGGACTACACGAAGGGAAAGGGGGTGGAGATCGTCTGCGACGCGGCGGGCGGCGAGACGTTCGTCCAGGCGATTCGGGCCCTCTCGCTCACTGGGCGGGCGGTCTCCGCCGCCATCGGCAGGGCGGGGGCTTTGGACCTGCGCCAGCTCGGAGGCGAGAAGGCGGTGATGGGGGTGCGCATGGGGAGCAAGGCCAGCCTTGTCCGCATGATGCGGTTCTTCGAAACGGGCGAGTTGAAGGCGGTCATCCACGCCGTCTACCCGATGGAGCAGGTGAAGAAGGCCCACGAGGAGGTCATCGCCCGGCAGAA
>JACQUM010000142.1 GCA_016210295.1 Chloroflexota bacterium
GCCCGACGGGGCGTCCACCAGCAGGTCCTGCCCGGCCCCGTACAGGCCGTACTGCTGGGCGATGGAGGTGGCCTTGACGAAGGTGTCCCAGGCGAACTGGTGGATGTCCGGGTTGTTCTCCCCGCGGGTGTGGGAGACGGTCATGGCGATGTCGTCCCCGGTGTGAGAGACGAGCCCGTCGAGGAGCAGCTTTTTCTCTATGGCCCCCTTGATGGCCTCCCGAGTGGCCTCCAGCATCCTTGGAGAGGGTTTGGTGTGCCCGCCAATGGAGCCGACGTCAGCCTTCAGGACCGATAGGGTCATCCTCATGGCTTGCCTCCTTGGTGTTCTCCCCTGCCTCGTCACCTGCCGTTCGAGCGGAGCGGAGGCCTCCGGGGCGTTGGCTGCCCCCATTGTAGGCCGCCGCTGGTGGAACGACAACCCTGCCCGGTCGGGAGGTTGGGGCTTTTCTTCCGCCGTCCATTCCTACGAAAATGCGGGCGTGGGGGGCTGTCATGCTGAGGAGTCGGTTGAACCCCTTCGCCTTCAACGCTCTTCCGCCGACGAAGCATCTGGGGTGGGGCGCCTGCCATTCTCAGTCTTCCTGGTGCCCCGAAGCTATCGGGGCATGATTGATTGCGAGGTCGGGAAAGGCTGGGATGGCCCTTGTGATAGCATGGAGGGTGGCCGTGTTCGTGAACGGGTGCAGACCTGTTCGGGGAAAGGGGGTCAACGTTGGCTTCAGAAGGTGCCTCCGGGGCGGCCATCGAGGCCCGCCAGGTGATGTTTCGCTACGGGAGGCTCCGAGTCCTGGACGACCTCTCGCTGCAGGTCCCTGGAGGCACCAGCTTCGGCCTCCTGGGCCCCAACGGCTCCGGCAAGACCACCCTCATCCGCCTCCTGGTGGGGCGCCTGAAGCCTCATTCGGGGAGTGTTGTTGTCCTGGGCGAGCCGCCGTCGCCTCGCCTGTGCCAGCAGATCGGCTATATGCCCCAGCTCAGCGCCCTGTACCTGGAGCTGTCGGTCCAGGAGAACGTGAGCTTCTTCGCGCGGATGTACGGGATGGCCTCCGGGGGCGAGCGCCGAGAAGCGGCGCAAGAGGCGCTCAACCTGGTGGGCCTGTGGGAGCGGCGCGGGGACCCGGTGCTGCGACTCAGCGGCGGGATGCGGCAGCGGGTCAGCCTGGCCTGCGCCCTGGTGCACCGGCCGCGGCTCCTGCTGCTGGACGAGCCGACGGTGGGCCTGGACCCGGAGCTGCGGGCCGCCTTCTGGGGCCACTTCAACGCCGAGCTGGCCCGAGGCGTCACGCTGGTCATCTCCAGCCACACGATGGACGACGCCGCCCACTGCCAGCGCCTGGCCTTCCTGCGGGACGGGCGCATCATCGCCGAGGGCTCTCCCGAGGCGCTGCGAGCCGCCACCGGGCGGGCCAATGCGACCCTGGAGGACGCCTTACTGCACTTTGTCCGGGCAGGGGGTGCGCGATGAGCCCCGACCGGGCCCTGGCCATCTCGGAGCGGCTCGTGCGCCAGGTGCTGCGGGACCATCGCACCCTGGCCCTGATGCTGGCGGCGCCCTCGGTGGTCATGGCCCTGGTGGGCTTCAGCTTCGCCGACCAGCCCGCCATCCTGGACTACGCCGCGCCCGCCCTGCTGACGGTCTTCGGCTTCTTCTTCACCTTCGTGCTGACGGGCGTGAGCTTCCTGCGGGAGCGGGCCCAGGGGACGTTGGACCGGCTGCTGGCGACGCCCGTGGGCCGCGGAGACATCCTGGTGGGGTATCTCCTGGGGTTTCTGCTCTTCGCCGCCGTTCAGGCCTCGGTCATCCTGGCGCTGACCCTCGTGGTGCTTGGGGTCAGCCACCAGGGGGCGCTGTGGGAGATCTTCGCCTTCCTCATGGTGGTGGTGGTCATGGGGGTGAACCTGGGCATCTTCATCTCGGTCTTCGCCCGCAACGAGTTCCAGGTGGTGCAGTTCATCCCCCTGGTCTTCGCGCCCCAGGTGTTCCTTTCGGGGATCCTGCTGCCGGTGGAGCAGATGCCGGGCTTTTTGCAGGCCGTGGCGAACGTCTTGCCCCTGAAGTACGCCGTGGAGGGCATGAGGGAGATCATGCTCCAGGGCAAGGGACTCAGCGGCGTGACGTCCGAGTTGGCGGTGCTGGCGGGCTTTGCCGTGGTGCTGCTGGCCCTGGCGAGCGTGACGGTCAGGCGGAGCTAGGGGAGAGTCTCAGTGGGCGGCAATGACCCAGAAGCCACCGTAACTCTCCCGAGGGCTAGGGGTCGAACAACCGCTCGATATGCTCAGTGCCCCGCTGTCCAGGTTTCCAAGGTGCACCCCAGGATGAAAATAACCGCGTCCCCTTCTCGTTCTGGGTTGCGCTCTTGAGGATGAGCTCCAGCGCTGCTACGGCGTTCATAGCATTCCGCAGGTTGCCCTCATGTGCATTGAGGTATTCCGAGTGTTTGATCTTATTGTGAGCCGTCCACCACGATGGTGGGGCGCTTCGAGTCCACTCAGAGAAGGGCTGGAGGCGTCGTGTGTTTCGGAGATCGGGGGCCTCCTGTTCGGTCACTTCGATATAGGTTTGCGTGAGAGAGTGTGCATTCCATGAATAGGCATCGTAAAAAGAGAAGAAGTCCTTAATACTAGAGGCTCTTTGGTAGCGCCTGGCGAGACCTGCAGCCCGCGCTACTCCGTCTGTAAAGGATCCGAAGGCGCTGCAAGCATCCCGTAGGATGCTCGCGAACTCATATGAGAACGTGTCGCCATTCTCACGACGCAGGCTAACGTACCGGAAACACTCTTCAAGCCGGGCCACTATGGCCCGATTCGTTGTAGCCAGGTAGCGGACCAGGGCCCTGGCCCGCTCATCTCCCATAACTTGATAGAAATCCATCTCGTGCATCACCCCATCCCTCCCTTGCCACCTAGGGCTTGCTTGGGGCTGCTTGCTTGCTGGTGTGTCCCCTACAAGTCCTTGGTCAGCGTGGCCAGGAACTCGGCGTTGTTGCGGGTCTTGGCCAGGCGCTCCAGCACCTTCTCCGTGGCTTCGGTGCTCTGGCCGCCATCGCCTATCATCCCTATCATGCGACGCAGCAGAGTCACCTGTTTGAGGGTTGCTGGCTCCAAAAGCAACTCCTCCCGGCGCGTGCCGCTGCGTTGTATGTCAATGGCAGGGAAGACCCTGCGCTCGGACAGCCGGCGGTCCAGGTGTAGCTCCCAGTTGCCGGTGCCCTTGAACTCCTCGTATATCACCTCGTCCATGCGGCTGCCAGTGTCCACCAGACAGGTGGCCAGAATGGTGAGGCTACCACCGC
>JACQUM010000144.1 GCA_016210295.1 Chloroflexota bacterium
ATCCTGGACGAGCCCACCACCGGCCTCTCCTTCCCCGATTGCGACGCCTTGCTGCGGGTGCTGCACCGGCTGGTGGAAGCTGGCAATACCGTCATCCTGATAGAACACCACCTGGACATGGTGAAGAATGCCGATTGGATCATTGACCTGGGGCCGGGCCCCGGCGAGCGGGGTGGCTACATCGTGGCCGAGGGGACGCCGGAGAAGGCGGCCAGGGTCAAGGGGAGCTACACGGGCGACTACCTGAGGTCACTCCTGGGGCTGCAGGCGGAGCCTGTGGCGGCGGTAGGGAAGCGGAGCGAGAGAAAACGGTAGCCTTCCCATGCAAGGACAACCGACTCAGGCAGCCACGGCACACGGATATCGTCTCGAGGACCGCCCCTGTAACCTCTGTGGTGGCATCCGTTTCCAGCGGATGGGGAGGCGAGGGAACAGGGGCTACAGAGAGAGGGCCAAGGCAGACTTGACAGTTGCCATCGTTCGTTGTCGGGATTGCGGCCTCATATTCCCCCATCCCTTCCCGATCCCGCTTCCAGAGCGGCTGCGCGAGCAATACAATGCCAGGTATTTCGATTCCAGCCGTCTTGAGGCAGGACGCCTCGCGGGGGTTTCTTTTCGCTTGAATGCGGTGAGAGAGCTGCTGGGTGGAACGGGAAAGCTCTTAGAGGTAGGGTGTGGGGAAGGTGCCACTCTCTTACGAGCGCGGGAAGCCGGTTGGGAGGTAACCGGCACGGAGATTGCGCCTGACCTCGTGGGGCATGTACGCGACCGTTTGGGCCTCGACTGCAAGCTGGGGACTCTGGCCGGACTGGGGTTCCCTTCTGATTCCTTTGATGCTGTGCTGATCAACCAGGTTCTGGAGCATGTGGAGGATCCGAAGAGCGAGTTAAGAGAGATTCACCGTATCCTCAAACCGAAGGGGGTCGTCGTGATCGGTGTCCCGAACGCCGAGGCGTTGCCCTATCGCCTGGCGAACCTGTACCTCCGGTTTCGAGGGTCAGACTGGGTCACCAGCAGTATGTCCCCTGTTAATGCCCCCTACCATGTCTACGGTTTCTCTCGCCAGACGCTGGGCCGTTACTTGCACGATACAGCCTTCGTTCTCTATCGTCAGTGGACCAGCACTGGACGCCCCGACTTCCCTTCGGGGCGGGGGGGCTTTCTCTCTATGATGGAGGTTTCGTTTAATCGCTTGGCGTATTGGATGGCTGACAAGATAGGCCAGGGAACGAACGTTTGGTTAGTTGCCCGCAAAGAGCCTAGAGTGTCAACAAGGTCACCTTAGGGAACGTCCTTTGTACGAAAGCCAAGCCGGAAGAGGAAACGTCCGTAGGAAGCCCTTCGTCTCGGACTCCTACGTTCTCACGGACAACAGGCTCGTCTACGACTGGAAGGTCCCTTTGACCCTTCCCCCGGGCCGCGGAGTGTGCTTGGACGTGGGGGCGGGGTGGGGCCGCCTTCGGGGAAGGATCGAGGCCCTGGGCTATACATGGGTGGGATTGGACATCCTCCATGACAGCGAGTTGACCTGCATGGGAGACGCCGAGCGTCTGCCCTTCAAGGACTGCTGCTTCGACGCCGTCTATATGAACGAGGCCTTGGAGCATTTCGCAGACCCGTGGGCCGCCGTCGCGGAGGCGCGTCGCGTGACGAAGCCGGGAGGCCTGTTCGGGGGGAGCGTCGCCTTTCTCACGCGGTTTCACGACAGCTATTTCCATTTCACCCACTGGGGCCTGGAGCAGCTCCTCGAGTCGCGCGGCTTTCGCCTGGTCAGCATCCGGCCCGGACCGAGCATGTTCGTCACGCTGACCCACAGCCTTCTGGACGAAGGCTCGGGTCTGGGGCTGGCTCCCATAATAGCCACATGGCTCTTCCGGCCCCTGGTTGCCACCCTCTACGGCGTGGCGAAGCTCTATACTCTTGTGAGATATGGACGCTCTTCGGAGAGCTATCAGCGGGTGAAGGCGTTCTACAGCAAGGCCCCGCTGATGTTTGCTGGCGACATCTTGTGGCTGGCGAAGAAGGAGCAGTAGCCACGGGCCGTCACAGAGCCGGTGTGGTTTCTTGACAGGGTGAAAGGAGGGCCTCATGCTTCTCGGCGACGTGGTAATGATTCTCATCCCCGTGCTCATTCTCCTGCTCGTGATCGCCGCGGTGGGAGCGACGGTCTATGTGCTCCTCCGCCTGCGGACGGGGGAGCGGGTTTCGATCCCTCTGGGCTTCCTGCTCCGCGTCTACCTCTACGTGGCCTCGCTAGTAAGCCTGCTCGTCTTTGTCGTCAGTCTCTCGGCCCTCCTGAACGTGGGCTTCAGCCATCTCTATGGCCGCGATTTCAGCTACTATGGCCCGGTTGTCCAACGTTCCGTTGAGCCCGTCGACGGGAAGGCGGGAGAGCGCCCAAGCCAGCAGACGCTGGAGGAGCAGCGTGTCCAGCGGGAGCGGGAGCTAGCCCGGAACTACCGGGAAGGGCTGCTCAACGGGACTGTGGGCGCGGCGCTGGGTGGCCTTTTCTTCCTGGCCCACTGGATCGGCCGGCGTGTTCTGGAACCGGAGGAGGAGCGCCAAGGCGGCTTCTTGAACCGGACATACATCTTCCTTCTCCTCGCCATCTTCGGCATCGGGACAATCGTGGCGCTGCCCTCCGCCCTGGTGAGCTCCCTGAACTTCATCCTCGTTCCGCCGGAGGAGACAGAGTTCCGGCAGCCGCCCGGTCCGGCCCTCGCCGTCGGGCTGGTCTTCGTCCCCTTCTGGCTCTACTATCTGGTGACCGTTCTCCGGCAGGTGCGGCGCAAGGAGGCCTAACGGGCGGGAGGGATGCTGTATTGATGGAGGAGCTGGTCTAGCTCTGAGGCCACCTGGCGGCGCAGCTTGCTCGCCTCGGCCACGACGTCGGCGTAGCGGACGAAGTGGCTCTCATCGTAAGGCTGCCACTGGTCTCGCAGTGCCTCCAGAGCCCGGCCCTCCGTGGTGACCGCCTCCATAAGACGCTCCGCTAGCGGCCGGACCGTTGCGGGACGAGAGATGGCGAAGACGGCAGCGGACACGCCCTGAAACTCGGCTGCGAACCCTTTGATGGCCTCGTGGACGGCTTCGGCCTCGCAGTCCCCGTCGCGCTGACGCCAGGCGTCGTACTTCTGGTGGAAGGACTCCCATAGGGAGCCCAGCTCCTTGACCTGATCTCTCAACTCCATCAGCTTCGGAAGGCCGGCCGTGGGGGTGACCTTTTCGTCTGCTTGGGCGATGAGTCCACCGAGGCGGGCCGTGGCTTGCTGGCGCAGCGGCACCGCCGCTACCCGGGAGTCCTCGTAGCCTTGAAATGCGGTAGAGGAGCCTGGGCTCCAGGTGTCCCGCAGCATTCGAAGCCCCCGCTCTTCCTGGGCCACTGCATCGGCCAGCAGCTTCCCCACCTCGGCGGTGTCGCTGGGGAGCTCTAGCCCGGCAACGCGCTCCACCAGGGGCTGGAACTCTGTCACCCATGCCCGAAGGTCCGCTCGGCGGTCCCGCTCAGAGCAGTCCGTTAGCTTTTGGCGCCAAGTCAGGTAGGCTCTATAAAGTGAGTCCCATTGCTGATTGACGCGTCGGTAGGCCTGGTCGAAGCCCACAATAACGGGGCGGACCTGCTCTCTCACCTCGGCTGGAATCGGCGTTGGGGTTGGTGACGGACGGGGAGCTACTGTGGGCGTTGGCGAAGCTGGGGGAGGAGAGGTCGGGGTAGGCACCGGCGTGCAAGCCATGAGGATAAGCAACAGGAGAAGCAGGGAGGCTACCATCAATAGCTTGGGGCGAAGGCCGTCTCTTCCTACGAGCTGTCGGTTGTCGGACATTTATCCTCCAGAAGGGGACTTGGGTCTCGGTGCCAACTGATAGAGGCCGACGTTATCGGCTACCAGTCCCTTTCGGAACTCGCCCGACTCAATCTGCTGGACTAGGGCTGCCAGGTTGGGAATGGTGTCGGCCAGGACAATGAGGGCTTGGCGGCCATCCCGCACATCGAGATAAACGACACCGCTTCCTTCCTTGTCTACTGGCGGAGCAAAGGGGGTCTCGATAGCGGAATCAGTCATGTCGATTCCCCCGGCTCGTAGGAGAGGGCGCACTGGTGCCAGGTCCTCGTAGAGGCCGATGAAGACGGTGTCTTTCTGGGGCTCCGCCAGCTCCGCCGAGCGCACGTCGCGTTCCGACGAGGCCAGGAGGCTCTTCATCCGGGTCGCTTCGGCGAGGGCTTGTCGGCTGGTCATGACGATGTCGACGTCGCCCTTGAAGAAGGAGGGAAACTCGGTGAGGGTGAAGCGGCGGGTGCTGGTGGTGAGGAAATCGGCTAGGTTCTCGATGAGCCGCCCGTTGCTGGCGCCCCCGCTGTAGGTGGGTAGCATGAAGGTGAAGTCGGAGATGGCCACTACCTGGCCGCTGGGGTGACGGACCATGGGCGTCAGGGCCACCTCCCCCTCACGCATGGAGGAACGGGTGCCGGCGTCGGCCAGGATAAGGGGCGCGCTGGAGCCCGAAATGGAGCTAGCGGTGTAGAGAACTACCGCATCCAGCCCCTGGGTAAGGTCGTCCCGGGCGAAATCGCGGAAGAAGACGTTTCGGTAGTTGGTCTCGTGCTCCCGGACGTTGTAGAGGTAATCAGTCTCGAAGTTGATGCCGAAGGCTGAGGCAAGGCTGTTCGTCTGATTCGGACGAGTAGGGTCGCTCACCACGAGGAGTTTCCCGCCCTGGGCAACAAACTTCTGGACGAGATCGATCTCCCCCGCCTCAAAGGGGAGGAAGGGGAGGACAACGACGTAGCTGTCGGCACGGCGCAAGGCCGCTTCCAGAGCCGTCCTCCGCTCCTGCGCCGAAGGGATCTTGAGCGCCAGGCGGTCGCCGAAGAAGTCCACCTGATAGCCCCTCTGGGCTATGCTTTGCAGGAAGGGCTCCATTTCCCCCTCGAAGAAGAAGTTGAAATGGAGGGTATCCAGCAGCAGGACGCCAGCCCTTTCCTCCACCGGGCCCCGGATGGAGGGTGGAGTGGGATAGGTGGGAAGCCGAAGCTCGGAGAGATCGGGGGCCCTGAGGGGAGGAGGCGAATACCACCCTCGGTAGGTGATCAAAAGCTCACCTCCCGTGAAGAGCAGGATAACCAAGAGGACGATCCCTAAATTACGCATAGCTCATCTACGGCGGGACGAAGAGGTAATACACGTAAGGGAACTCTCCGGCCAGGTCTTCGACCACCAGCTTCTTGCTCGCCGACGCTTCCTCTGCGGGTAGCAAGCCTTTATTCTGATACTTCTTCTCTAGGCTCACCACGTCGTACCGCCGCAGGCCGGCAAGCTCAGCGGCCTTCCGAACCGCGTCCACCTGGGTGCCCAGCTCGTCCACCAGGCCGAACTGCACCGCCTCGATGCCCAGGTAGATGCGGCCGTCTAGTAAGTGCTCACGGTCCAGGCGCAGCTTGCCCTCCCGCTGGGAGAGCACCGCCTCGGCGAACCCCTCTTTCACCAGCTCGAGGATCTTGAGATAGGTGCGCTGAGACCCTCCGGTGAGCTTGAAAGGCCCCGTGGAGACTTCCCGCTCCTCGGGGCGCAGGTCCCCGGGGAGCCTGAGGATGGCCCCCACGTTGCCGACGGAGGAGGAGCCCTTGGCGACGATGTGGTTGGCGGCCACGGACATGAAATAGGCACCGCTCGCAGCCAGCCCGTCCACGACCACCACCACCGGCTTCTGCTCTCGGAGGTGGAGGACGTTGGTAAAGATGTCTTCGCTGGCCGAGGCCAAGCCGCCGGGACTGTCCACGCGGATGACGACGGCCTTCACCTGGGGGTCCTCAGCGGCCAGGCGAAGCTTCGTGCCTATCTGTTGGGCTACGGCTTGGTCTATGACGCCGGTCGGCCCCTCTATGAGCGCCACTTGGGGGACCCCTCCGAGGGGGAAGGTGAAGATCAGATAACCCAGGAGAAGCCCGAGGGCGACGAGGGCCACGCGGCTGGCGAGAGCACCTCGAGCAACCTCTCGGATGCTAGACCAACCCCAGCTCGACAGCTTCTGGAGCGCGGTAACTCCTCTCTCTGGCAAGCTGCTCCACCCCCCGAACCAGGCTCTCGGCGGAACCAGAGGACTCTCTGGGAGAAGTGTCCCGGCGAGCGTGCTGTGTGTTCAGTATAGCGGGGGCAGATCGTGGCGTGCCGCTATCCGTCGTCAAGGCGCTCCAACCCGGGCACGGGGCCGACCTCGTGGGTATTCGGGACGCTACAGGCCCTGGGCGAACTGGAGTTGCTTCCCCTCGGTCTTGATAGAGGGAGCGACGATCATGGTCGCTTGCTGCATCTCCCGGATGGTGTAGGCGCCGCACATCCCCATGGCGGTGCGCAAGGCGCCGATGAGGTTCTCCGTGCCGTCGGTGACGGAGGTGGGGCCGAAGAGGATCCTCTCCAGGGGGGCCTGGCGGCCCACCTTCACCCGGGTGCCCCGTGGGAGGGCAGGGTGGGGGTTGGCCATGCCCCAGTGGTACCCGCCGCCGGGGGCCTCCTCGGCGCTGGCGAGCATGGAGCCGAGCATGACCGCATCGGCGCCTGCGACGATGGCCTTGCAGAGGTCTCCACCCGATCGGATGCCCCCATCGGTGATGATGGGGACGTACCGTCCGCTCCGGCGCAGGTATTCCTCTCGGGCCGCCGCGCAGTCCATGGTCGCCGTCACCTGGGGGACACCTATGCCGAGGACCTCTCGGCTGGTGCAGGCGGAGCCTGGCCCAACACCTACCAGGATTCCTTGGACGCCCGTCTCCATCAGCTCCAGGGTGGTGGAGTAGGTCACGGTATTGCCCACGACCACGGGGATGTGGAGCTGCTGGACAAGCTCGTTGAAGCGAAGGCCTCGCGCGCTTTTTGACTCGTGGTGAGCGGTCGTCACCGTGGACTGGCAGACATAGAAATCGGCACCGGCCTCGGCGGCCAGCGGGGCCAAGCGCTTTGTATTCGCCGGGGTGGCCGAGACTGCGACGATGGCCCCTAGCTCTTTCATCTTTCCGATGACCCGTCCAACCAGCTCCTCCCGGATAGACGCGGAGTAGACTCTCTGGAGGATGGGGGTAACCTTGTCCTTCGGTGCCTGGATGATCTCTTGGAGAACGCCGGCCGGGTCCCCGTGGCGGGTGTGGACTCCTTCCAGGTTCAAGACGGCCAGTCCGCCATGCCGCGTAAAGGCGGTGGCGAAGGTCGGGTCCACCACGGCGTCCATGGCCGAAGCCATGATGGGGATACTAAGGGTACGCTCTCCGAGGTGGAAGGTGACGTCGGTCTGGTCGGGGTTGATGGTCGTGTCGCCAGGGACGATGGCAACCTCTTCAAAGCCGTACGCCTGACGCATGGCCTTGGTGAAGAATGACTCCACAGCTCCTCCCGCGCTTTCTTTCAGTGTACCAAGAGTTCGCAGGGGGAATCAAGTCTTTGAGATAGGAGCGCAGGCTGAGGTCCTGCAGTCATTCAAGTCATTCTCGGGTCGAAAAGCGTTGGCAAACTGGTCGCAAGCGCTGTTGGGCGATCCCGAGGCACCTGCGTTCCTGGTTGGAAGGTGGAAACAAGCGGCATAACTGGAGCCAGCGAAGGGATTTGAACCCTTGGCCTGCGGTTTACGAAACCGCTGCTCTGCCGCTGAGCTACGCTGGCCCGACGTTCGATTGTAGCACGACCAGGGATACGCCCAGTCTACCGAATACCCGTTACCATTTTGCCGCGTCTGGGGAAGGCTGCCCCCTGGTTCCACCGCTCACAATGTTGACGGACTCCTTCCATCCCGTTAGAGTGCCTGCGGGGTCGGCTGGGCGCTGAGACGCCTCCGGTCGGGACGGGTGACGCCAACATTGCTCTGGTGCCTGTGCCCGATGCCGAGAAGAGATGGGGCTATGGAGCGCACAAGGGTCTTGATCGCGGACGACCACGACCTCTTCCGAAAGGGGCTGAGGGAAGCCCTCGCCCGGGAGGAGACCATCGAAGTCGTGGGGGAGGCCGCCAACGGGGATGAGGCTGTGGCCAGGGCCCGGCTCTTGAAGCCCGACCTGGTTCTGATGGACCTTTCCATGCCTGTCTGCAACGGCCTGGAGGCCACCAGGCGGCTTCAGGCGGAGATGCCGGACACGAAAATACTGGTCCTCACCATGTCCGAGGGAGAGGCCGACCTCTTGAGCGCCATGAAGGACGGAGCCCGAGGGTACGTCCTGAAGGGCGAGGAGATGTCCGCACTGGTCCATGCCATCAGGTACGTTGCCCGCGGAGGGATCGTAGTCTCGCCCGCCATGGCGGCTAAGCTGCTCCGGGAGTGGAGAGGAGGGCAAGCCCCGGTAACAAATGAGCCGCCCCCCGGCCCCCCTGTTCCCTCAGAGATAGAGACCCAGGAGCCGACCACGCCCCCTGCCGGCGACCTCGTCCAGGGGAACATCGAGCTGGCTATTGCGCCCCCTTTTCAGCCTGCGGTGGTCCTGGCCCTTCACTACTGGCTGGAGGAGTCGGCCCACGCGGAGATAGCCCAAGTAAGGCCCTCCTGGGAACGCGAGACCGTGTTCAAGTTCACCATCAAGGACCCGATGCCGCTGCCCTCGATGCTCTCTCTCCTCCCCTACGTGGCTCAGGTGACGCAAGCCACCGGAGTCCCTGTTTCTAAGGATGGCAGCCCAAGGGGGCCCTTTCGGATCCGGCTGCTCTTGAAAGCGAAGTGACCTGACCCGTTACGCGGACCGCTGCCGTTTGGCCAACTCCTTCCGCTCCGGCTCCCCGTCTGGACTAACGCTACTAACCACGGTCAACCAGCAGGCTGATAAAAAACCCTCTTCGACTATCCCCCTGCCCCCTTCCCTTCGGCAGGCTCAGGGCAGGCTCTGGCCAAGAAGGGGGTGGGAATTGTATCTGGGGGTCACCCCTATCCGCCGCAGGCGGACGCCAGAGGGGCGAAGCCCCTCTGGACACCTTTTTTTCAATACCCTGCCGGGCAAGCAACCTTCTCCTGCTAGACATTGTTGAACGGCCGTTGCCAGAGCAGCAATGGTGAAGCTTGCAGAGCAGCGCCGCCGACGCGAGAGCCTGTTCGGCGTGACGCGGCGCCAGATGGTCGTGCTGGGCACGGGATGGTAACATGGATGCGAGAACGTTTCCTGCGACGGTAGCGCTCTCGATCTGGGTGAGGTGGTGAGGGTTTGCGCGTGGGGGAGACGAATACCTCGGACGAGAGCGGAGGTTTCTCTCAATCCTGCTCATTCCTCTTGAGGAGTTCACCATGAGTCGGTTTGTCGAGAGTCTTCATCAGGCCGCCGATGGAGCGACGCAGCCCCTCGGCTTTGGCCGTTCTCCCCGGGCCCGTCTACCCTCCATGCTCCTTCTCGCTCAGCTCGGCGAGCGGAAGGAGGCGGCCATCCGGGCGGTCGTGGACGCGGGCGCGGATGGCCTCCTGTTCTCGTCGGGGGGAGGCCCCAAGAAAGGATCGGGCGCTCATCCGCCCCAGGTGCCCTGGGGTGTCCGCCTGGAGAGCGCCGATGGTGAAGCCATCAAGGCTTTGAAGGAGCAAGGGTGCGACTTTGTGGTGGTCGGTCTGGACGACGTCCTTGTGGACGCTCTCGATGAGGAAGAACCAGGCCGCATTCTCCGCGTGTCCGTGGGGCTGGAGGACCGTCTCGTCCGGGGCGCCGACCAGCTCCCCATCGAGGGTGTTTTACTCGATGTGCCGCCCGCGAAGACCCTCACCTGGCGGACTCTGCTAGAGTACGCCGCGGTCACTGTCGTCTGGGGCGATACTGTCATCGCCCCGGCGCCGCTTCAGTGGACTCCGGGAGGCTTGGAGCAGCTCCGGAACATCGGCGTGACCGGGCTCCTTGTCGAAGCCGGAAGCGCCGACGGAGCCGAGGAGCTCAAGCGTCTCAAAGAGGCGATTGCTGCCCTGCCACCCCGGAGCCGGCGCAGGGAGGACCGCCTTTCTCCCCGCCTTCCCCACGTCTCCCTCGGGGGGTTGATGCGGCACGAGGAGGAGGAAGAAGAGGAAGAGGAGGAGGAGCGTCGGCGATAGAAGATCGGGCTCTCTGCCTAACGCGAGGGGGCCTGGAGAGCGTCGAGCCTCTCCTTGAAAGCCCGTTTGATCTCCGCCTCAACGGGGAGCTTGCCGCTGGCCGCCTTGGAATGGACGAGGTCGCCGGCGATGGTGACCTCAAAGCGGCCGCCGGTGGCCGGCACCAGTCGCAGATCAGAGATATACGATTTGTAATCGTTCAACAGCGCTTGGGTCAGGCTCACGGCCTGCTTCGTGTACCCTCAGGGCACGCAGAACTCAATGGCGATGGAGACCCTCTTGGGCGCTAGGACCATCTGCCCCTCTCCTCCTCTTCTTCTTGCTCGGCGTGTCAGGCGAGTGCTGCTTTGCAGCCGGAGCCTAGTAGACGGAGGTCATAGTATTTCAACGAGCGCTAAAGAGCAAGCTCGCGGCGGCGCAAGCGATGGTGCTCGGCTTCCAGGATAGCTTGCACGGCCTTCACGGCCTGTTCGATCCGGTCGGTGGGGCTGTCCACGAGGTAGTCGAAGGAGTCGGCGGCGGCCATCTCCCTGCTGGCCTCGTCCAGTCTTCGGGCCAATTGCGTCTTCGATTCCGTCTCTCGCCGTCGGAGCCTTTCGGCGAGCTCCTCCAACGAGGGGGGCGCCAGAAAAACCAGGACGGCCTCGGGGACCTTGGACCGGATGGTAATGGCCCCCTGGATATCGGTGCGCACGATGACGTCCTTTCCTTGTTTTAGCGCCTCTCGCACCGGCTCCCGCGGAACACCGTACAGATGGCCGTAGACCTCCGCCCATTCCAGAAGACGGCCCTCGTCCCGCCAGCGCAAGAACTCTTCCTTGGAGAGGAAGAAGTGATGCACGCCATGCTCCTCACCGGGACGCGGCGGGCGGGTCGTCGCCGTGACGGCGTAGTGGAAAGCTATTCCCAGCTCCCGTGAGCGGCGCAGAAGGGTGTCTTTCCCGACGCCGGAGGGACCGGAGAGAACGAGGAGAACGGGGTGCGGGTGCCGCCGATCACGAGAGTCTGCCATCGGCTCCAGTGGCGGCCTTCGAAGAGCCGCGGTTGTTCCCGACCCGGCCCGAGATGGTCTCCGGATTGATGGCGGCCAGGACCACGTGGTTGCTGTCCATGATGAGCACCGCCTTTGTGCGGCGCCCGTTGGTCATGTCAACGACCAGGTTCTTCCCCCGGGCCTCTTGGATCAGGCGCTTGATAGGCGCCGATCCCGGAGAGGCGATGGAGATGACCCTGTTCATGGCAAGGATGTTGCCAAAACCGATGTGGATGAGTTCTGTGTCGGCCATGTGCCCCCCTCAGTGTCAGCCTGCCAGCCGGTGGAGGTCTGACCAGAAGCCAGGGTAGGAAACGTCCACGGCCTCCGAGCCCTCGATCGCCACACTTTCCTGGCACACGAGACCAGCAGTAGCAAGAAGCAAAGCGAGACGGTGGTCTCCGTGACTGCGAACCGTTCCCCCCCTCAGTCCCTGGCCACCATAGATTACCATACCGTCGGGTCGTTCCTCAATGCGTACGCCCAAGCGTGAAAGCTCCAGGGAGGTGGTGGCGACGCGGTCGCTCTCTTTGACCCGCAGCTCCGCGGCATCGCGGATGAGTGTCCGGCCGCGGGCGAAAGCGCCGGCGAGGGCAAGTAGAGGGAGCTCGTCGATGGCGCGGGGCACGAGCTCGCCGCCGATTTCGACGCCGTGGAGCTGGCTGGATTCAGCGATGATGTCGGCCACGGGCTCGCCGCCTTGGTCACCCTGCGATGCGACGGTGAGGCGGGCCCCCATGTGCCGAAGGGCGTCCAGGAGACCGGTGCGTGTCGGGTTGACTCCTACGCCGCGCACGGTGATCCTCGCGTGCGGATGGAGCACACCGGCCAGGAGCCAGGGCGCGGCTCCGCTCATGTCGCCTGGAATGGCGATGCTGAGGGAGTGCAGGGCTGCTCCAGGCTCCAGGCGGATGAACCCGGCCTCTCCCCGGAGATGGGCGCCCATGGCCTGGAGCATTCGTTCGGTGTGGTCGCGGGAGGACAGGGGCTCCCGAAGGGTGGTCGGGCCTTGAGCCAGGACGCCGGCCAAGAGGAGAGAGGACTTGACCTGGGCGCTGGCGACCGGCAGGTCATAGCTGATTCCGTGGAGGGAGCCGCCCTGGATCGCCAGCGGGGCGTGTTCCCCTCCGTCTCGACCCCAGACGTTGGCCCCCATGAGGCGCAGGGGCTGCACGATGCGTCCCATGGGGCGCCGTTGGAGCGAGCGGTCTCCGGCGACGACGGTGAAAAAGGGGAGGCCCGCGAGGAGGCCTATCAGAAGGCGGAGGGTCGTCCCGCTGTTGCGCGCGTCCACCACCTTTGCCGGCTCGTGGAGGCCTCCGAGGCCGGGGGAGCGCACCACGAAGGTGCTCCGGTAGTCGAGGCGGGACTCCTCGTCAACGGCGACGCCCAGGGCCTGGACGGAAGAGAGGGTGGCGAGGGTGTCCCTGCCGCGCGGGAAGTTTTCGACGCGGGCCGTTCCTTCGGCCAGGACGTTGAGCAGCAGCGCCCGGTGGGCGATGGACTTGTCTCCCAGGGGCGTGATCTCCCCGGCGAGAGAAACGGGAGCGGTGACGGTTTCGCGCATGACTAGCCTAGGGCTGGCGGTCCTTCTTGTCTTTGCTCATGGCCTTCTTGGCGATCTGCGTCACCCTGTCGCCAAAGAAGAGGGTCGTGGCAGACTCCATCATGGACGGGACCTCGGGCGTGGATGCGTCGATGTCGCCCACGCGGCGTTCGAGCCACTTGGTCCGCTCCTCATTGGCGTGTTCCAGCGTCCTCGTGAGCCCCTCAGCGTCGCCCGCGGCGACCTGGCTGCGGAGGTTTTGCATCGTCCTCGTGAACTGGTCGAGCCAGTAGAGGACCGTGTCCCGGTTGGTGAGGAAGATGTCCCGCTGCATCTCCGGCGAGCCGGAGGCCAGCCGGGAGACGTCGCGAAAGCTTCCCGCGGCCAGCCGCGAGACCTCCCGCCAGCTCGGGGAGCCGGCCGCGGTCTCCATGAGGGCGACGGAGAGGGCGATGGGCAGATGGCTGACGACGGCGACGAAGCTATCGTGCTCCACGGCGTCCAGGAAGTAGGGCCGGGCGCCGATGCTGCGCACGATCTCCACCACCGCCTTGACCGCCTCCTCCCGGGCGCTGGGCGCCGGCAGGATGCAGTAGACCGCGTCGTTGAAGAGGCCAGGCTGCGCTCCGGCGACACCGGGAGTCTCGCTGCCCGCCATGGGGTGCCCGCCCACGAAATCGACCGACTTCGGCAGGACCTCCTCCGCCCACTTCAGCACCTCGACTTTGGTGGAGCCGGTGTCTATGACGATGGTCCCTTCTTGCAGGTGGGGGGCGATGACGGTCATCACCTCCCGCATGGCCGCCACCGGGATGGCGAGGACGACGAGGGCCGCCTTCTCCACGGCGCCGGGCAACGTGTAGGCGATCTGGTCTATGGCGCCGATCTTCCTGGCGCGGCCGGCGACGGTGGGCTCTTTGTCGTGGCCCACCACCTCGACGTTGCGCAGCTTGGCCCGGAAGTCTAAGCCCAGGGAGGAGCCGATCTGCCCCAGGCCGATGATGGCGATGCGGTTCATTCCTCTCTCCTCCTCTCCCGGGCCACTGGC
>JACQUM010000146.1 GCA_016210295.1 Chloroflexota bacterium
CCCACTGCTATCTCGACGCCGACTTCCGTTCGGGTACCAGGGCGGATGAGCTGACCACCCGCGAGGGTCCTCCTAAAGCGCGACACTGCGTCAGCGAATTTCGGAACGGGCTTCTTCCGAAGAAAATCGTCCACGGCGGCCTCCCCCCGCGGCTCATCGCCCGACGACTCGCGCCCAGCGTGCGGGACAGCCTGAGCCCCACCCCGTCCTGCCCCGCGCCGTCGTCACTGACCTTCCCTTGACCCCACCTCGCCGCCGCGCTACCATTCGCTTGTCATGCTCAACAGCAGCAAGCTCCTCCCCCGGCTCTCGATCCGGGTCAAGCTGGTCATCGCCTTCTGCCTCATCGGCGTGGTCCCCGTGGCGCTCGTGGGGGGATACGGGGCGGCCTTCTCCTTCACGCTCTTGAATCAGGCGGTTCTCGGCGCGCTGCAGGAAGACGTCTCCCTGAAAGCGGGACAGATCCAGCAGTTCCTGGAGACCTCACGAGAAGACGTCCTCTCCCTAAGCCGGCTGCCAACGGTCCGGGCGCTCATCGAGGCCCCGCGGCAGCCGCCGAGAGCCGCCGTCGCCCCGGTGAAGCGCGCTTTCCTGGCGGTTTCCGAGTCACGGAAGATCTACCATCAGATCGGTTACCTCAACCAGCGTGGCCGCGAGGTGGTCCGCGTGGACTTCGACGGAGAGCGCCACCAGATCATCCCAGCCGCCGGCCTGCAGGAAAAGCGCACGCGCTACTACTTCCCGGAGGCCATGGCCGTTCCGGCGGGGGTGCTCTACGTCCCCACGGACCTGAGCGACGAGCGGGGGAACGTGGCATCTCCGTCGAGGCTCGTGATCCGATACGCCACGCGGCTCGTCAACTCGCGCGGGGAGTCCCGGGGGATCGTGATCGTCCACGTGGACGCCTCGAAGATCGTCTCGCAGGTCGTGAGGCTGCGTCGGGAGCGGGGGACCGTCTTTCTCGTAGACTCACGGGGCGTCTACCTGGCCCACTCGGATCGGGTCCGGCCCGAGTCCGGCGCTTTTGTCGCCAGCGCGGGAGAATCCCTCCATCGCGATTTCCCTGAGGGGGTCACGGCGGCAGTCCTCTCCCGGAGACCAGGGACCATGGCAGAGCCAGGGCTTCGGGGACGGATCCTGGCGTTCGCTCCGATTCAACTGGGTCCGGGCCGCGAGTTCTGGATGCTGGTCCACGCGTATAGCAAAGGAGAAGTGCTCTCTTCTATCCGCTCGCTTCAGGTCGTTGTGCTAGTGCTGGGGGGAGGAGTTCTGGTTATCGCCCTTGGGGCCGGCGTCACACTCGCCCGACACTTCACGCGCCCCATCACCCGCCTTATCCGTGGAGCAGAAGCCGTCGCCGCAGGAGACTTCGACCGCGCCATCCAGGTGAACACCAACGACGAGTTCGAGGACCTGAGCCACCAGTTTAACCGCATGGCCGATCGCCTCAAGGAGCGCGAGCGGGAACTCCTGGAGGCGCGGGAGCGCGCCGAGCGAAAGGCGAGGGAGGCCGAAGCCCTCTACCGAATCGGAACCGAGATCTCGCGGCTCCTCTCACTCCCACGGATCCTCGAGCTCGTGGTGGAGAAAGCCAGGGAGCTCCTCAAGAGCGACGTGGCGATCCTCTGTCTGGACGAGCCGGGGGTGGGGCTCCGGATCGGAGCGGCAAGTGGCCTTCTCGAGCCCCTTTCGCTTCGCCCCGGAAAGCCGGTGGAGGCCACCGGGTCTGAGGAGATCGGATCCCCCGGGGCTCTCTGCCCCATCCCGCACAGTATCGGGCTCGCCGCCCACGCTGCGGTTCGCCTCCAGAGCGGCGAACGGGTGGTGGGGAATCTCTGCGTGGGGTACCGGACTGCGCGCCGCGTCGACCCAGACGAAACCGAGTTTCTCAAAGGGCTCGCGAGCCAGGCCGCGGTTGCGATTGAGAACGCGCGCCTGCATCGGGAAGTCCGGAGCCTCGCTGCGCTGGAGGAGCGGGCGCGGATTGGCCAGGATCTCCACGACGGGATCATCCAATCCATCTACGCGACGGGTCTTGGCCTGGAGGAATGCCTGAAGCTTGCCGAAGAGGATCCGCAGGAGGTTAAGCTCAAGCTGGAGGCGGCTATCGAAAGCCTGAACACCGTGATCCGCGACGTGCGGAACTACATCGTGGGACTCGGCCCTGAGCGCCTCCAGGATCACGATCTCTCTCGGGCGCTCGCTGACCTCTCGAAAGGGCTCTCGTTGAACGCCCTGTTGGACCTGGACCTCTCGCTGGAGCCAGGCGTCGACGGCACCCTCACGCCCGAGCAGGCGGGTCACCTCCTCCACATCTGTCGGGAAGCCCTTACCAACGTCGTGAAGCATGCGGGCGCCTCGCGGGCCGTGCTGACTCTTGGGAGGATCAAGGGCGGCCTTCGCCTCAGTGTGGAGGACAACGGGGCGGGGTTCGATCCGACCCGTCTATCCGCCTCGGGGCAGGGACTCTGCAACATGGGGGAGCGGGCGCGGCGACTGGGTGGGTCGCTCAGCATCGAGAGCGCGCCTGGGCGAGGGACCCGGGTCTCTGTAGAGATCCCTCTGGAGGCGGCTGCGTGAACGGCAAGAGAATCGCGGTCCTCCTGGTGGACGACCACGAGGTGGTGCGCGTCGGCCTGCGCTCGCTCCTGGCTAGGGAGCGGGGGATCGCGGTGGTCGGCGAAGCGGCGAGCGCCGCCGAGGCGGTGACCCAGACCGCCCGGCTCCGGCCTGATGTGGTGATCATGGACGTCAGGCTCCCGGATCGGAGCGGGGTGGAGGCCTGCCGCGAGATTCGGGCCGAAGCACCAGCGGTTCAGGTTATCATGCTGACCTCCTATGCGGATGACGAGGCTGTCTTCGCCTCCATCATGGGCGGGGCCTCGGGCTACCTCCTCAAGCAGATCCGGGGGCACGAGCTGGTGCGCGCCATCGAGACCGTGGCGGCCGGCCAATGTTTCCTCGATCCGGCCGTGACCCTAAAGGTGCTGGACTGGATAAAGCAGATGACCTCAGGCCACCAGCCCGATGGGATCACGCAGCTCTCGCCCCAGGAGCGAAAGGTCCTTTCCCTGGTCGCCGAAGGGAAGACTAACAAGGAGATCGCGGCGGCCTTAGGGCTCAGCGACAAGACCGTGAAGAATTATCTTTCCCACGTCTTCGAGAAGCTCAACCTCTCCCGCCGCGCCGAGGCCGCCGCCTTTTTTGCCCGCCGCCGAAGCTCCTGATTCCCCCCCTCGCCCGTAGGACCATATGTCCCTAGTCTCCGTAGGGCCATAAAACTCAAGCCGCTTCCCCATCCGGCACCTTCTCTTTGCGACACCATTGACCGAGAATATTATTCATAGGAGCTAATAGGTCTAGCTGGCCGCGTGATGCTAACACGGGGCTTTGGACAGCCATGGTCTTCAGCCGGGAGTGCGAGTACGCGTTTAAGGGGCTTGCCACCCTCGCCACCGAGGCGGCCGCTCGGCCGGTCATGGTTTCGCAGATCGCTGCCCTCGAGAGACTGCCCCTCAGCTTCCTCCGCAAGATCTTCCAGAAGCTGCTTCAACACGGGCTGATCCAGTCCCATCGGGGCGCCCGGCGCGGGTACACGCTTGTCCGGCCAGCCGCCCAGATCACGCTTCGTGAGATCCTCGAGGCGATTCAGGGCCCCGATCTTTTCGACCGCTGCCTCTTCGCGCACTACCGTTGCGCGGAACAGGGTGCGTGCCTGGTCCACCTGGCCTGGCAAGATGTGCAGCCGCAGGTTCAGGCGGCATTCGAGCGCACCACACTCCAGGACCTGCTGAATGCGCGGGCAGCCGCCGTCTCCCGGCCCGGCCGGAGATCGGGAGGGAAGAGGAAAAGAATCTCGGACGCCACGGCGGCACCGGCGCCCGTTTCACGGGTGGTGGGAGGCGGAGACCCTTTGGCTCATTAACCTTCCCGACGGGGCGTCAAGGATGAAGATCCACTACGATCCCACCTTGATGGAAGAGGTAGTGACGCTAATGGTCCAGCGGGAGGAGGAGAGGGGGAACCTCGCTCCGTTCCACGAATACCGTACCCTGGCCGATCCGATTTACGACAAATCCCAACCTCACGCGCGGGAGAGTGAGTTCGAGGTGCTCCATCGGCGGCTCTTCCACAAGTGGGGCTTCGCTGGCATGCTGGAAAAGGCCCTCGCGGAGCACCCTGGACTTGCAAGGATCGAAGAAGTCTTCATCGGGAGGGCGTCTACGGAGGAGGAGGGGGCAGACTTAAGCGGGGATCCGAGAAGGATCGGGATGAAGCTCCCTGCCAAACGGTTCTTCGATCTGGAGAGCCTCCTCCGCTACCTCAGACACGAGCTTGAGCACATCGCCGATCTTCTCGATCCCGCCTTCGGCTATGACGAGGCAGGGTTCCTCGCTACTTCGCCATCCGAGGCGAATCTCATCAGAGATCGGTATCGGGTGATCTGGGCGATTTCGATCGACGGACGACTCCAACAAGAGGGGAAAGAGCCTGGAGCTTCCAGGGAGGAACGGTGGGAGGAGCTTACGGCCCTCTGCCCCACGATCCCTCCTCCCCTACGGCTCGCCATCTTCGAGAATCTCTGGAGGGCAGGCCGCCTCTCCCACGGTGAGATCCTCGCCATGGCGAAGGACCCGGCCCTGCTCCTTCAGAGGGCGGGCACGGTCGCGGATGGTGGGAGTCCCCTCAAGAAGGTCCTCCTTCCCGCCTCCCCCTGCCCTCTCTGCCACTTTCCTACCTACTCGTGGGTCGAGGAGTTCAATGAGTTGATCACCGGGCTGATCAAGCGAGACTTCCCGCGGTGGGAGCCCGAGGAGGGGGCCTGTGAGCGGTGTACCGAGATCTATAAGTCACAGCAGGCGATCACGCTAAGGGATAGCGACGGGGCTCAGCTACCACAACGGTCTGCGTAATCGGCTTCCCTTCAAGGAGGCGGTGAACATGGAACTGACGAGAAGGGAGTTCTTGGGGGTTGCAGCGACAGGAGCCGGGGTGCTCTTCGTTGACAGAGCCTTCGCCTTCCGGACGCTGAAGCCTGCGGTGGAGGTCGGAAATCCCCTGGATACCTACCCCGGTAGGGGGTGGGAGAAGATCTATCGGGATCAGTATAAGTTCGATCGGAGCTTTACCTACATCTGCTCCCCCAATGATACCCACGAGTGCCGGGTAAGGGCCTTTGTGAGAAATGGCGTGGTGATGCGCGTAGAGCAGAACTATGACCATGACAAGATCAAGGACCTCTACGGCAACCAGGCCACCCAGCACTGGAATCCCAGGATGTGTCTGAAGGGCTATACCTTTCATCGAAGAGTCTATGGCCCTTACCGACTCAAATACCCCATGATTCGCAAGGGATGGAAGCGATGGGCCGACGCGGGCTTCCCCTCCCTGAGCGACAATCCGGGGCTTCGGACGGAGTACAAATTCGACAGCCGGGGCACCGATGAGTTCCTGCGGGTCTCCTGGGATGAGGTGGACACCTACCTGGCGAAGGCGCTCGTCGCCGTCGCCAAGACATACAGCGGCGAAGACGGCAAGCGCCGTCTGCTGAAGGATGGTTATCCTCCCGAGATGCTGGAGCACTGGGGAGGCGCCGGGACCCGGACGATGAAGCTCCGGGGAGGAATGGGGCTCCTGGGGGTCATCGGCAAATACGGCATGTACCGCTTTTCCAACATGATGGCGCTCGTGGATGCCCATGTCCGTGGCGTGGGCCCAGAGAAGGCCTTGGGCGGCCGGAACTGGTCCAACTACACCTGGCATGGGGACCAGGCCCCCGGTCACCCCTTCGTCCACGGCCTCCAGACCTCCGATATCGACCTCAACGATTATCGTTTCTCCAAGCTCACCGTCCATGTGGGCAAAAACATGATCGAGAACAAGATGCCCGAGGCCCACTGGCTCACCGAGATGATGGAGCGGGGTGGCCGCATCGTGGTCATCGCGCCCGAATATAACCCCCCGGCTACCAAGGCCGACTACTGGATCCCCGTCCGCCCGGGCCTCTCGGATACTTCGATCTTCTTGTATGCCGCCAGGGCCCTGATGGACAACGGGTGGGTCGACTATGACTTCGTGAAAAAGTTTACCGACTTCCCCCTCCTGGTGCGCACCGATACCTTAAAGAGACTACGGGCCAACGAGGTCTTCCCCAATTACAGACCGGACCTCTCGCCTGAGGGTCCCTCTTTCGCCATCCAGGAATTGGAGGAGAAACAGTACGAGATGATCGGGGACCGGGTCGTCTTCGACAAGAAGGCCGGTTCCCTCAGGGCCATCACCCGGGACGATGTGGGGGAGCGGCTCACGGTCAAAGGGATCGACCCCGAGCTGGAATGGAGGGACAGGGTGAAGTTGGTGGACGGCTCCGAGGTGGAGGTCATGACCCTCTGGGAGATGTATAGGGTCCACCTCCGGGACTACGACCTGGAGACAGCCGCGCAGATTACGGGGGCCCCCAAAGCGCTCATCGAACGGCTGGCCAAGGACTTCGGCCGCAGGTTCTGGGACCCGAACTTCCTGGGGAAGCCCCGGGAGGTGTACCCGATCTCCGTCCATTACGGGGAGGGGATCAACCATTATTTCCACGCGACGCTCCACAACCGGGCCACCTATCTTCCCCTGATGCTGGTGGGAAGCGTCGGCATCCCCGGTTCCGGCTCCCACACCTGGGCGGGGAACTACAAGGCCGCCAACTTCCAAGGCTCTCACTGGAGCGGCCCCGGCTTCAAGGGGTGGGTGGCCGAGGATCCATTCGACCCGCTCTTGGATCCCGCTGCCGATGCCAAGGCGATCCGGGTAAAGGCCTACGCCCGCGAAGAGGAGGTGGGGTACTGGGCCCACGGGGACAGGCCCCTCATCGTCAATACCCCCAGGCACGCCCGGAAGGTCTTCACCGGTCACACCCATATGCCTTCGCCCACCAAGGTGATCTGGGAGACCAATGTGAACCTGATCAACAACGCCAAGTGGGCGTACCACCTCATCAAGAACACGGACCCCCTCATCGACCTTATCGTGGACCAGGAGATCGAGTGGACGGGGACCAGCGAGTATTCCGATGTCATCCTCCCCGCGAACTCCTGGATGGAATTTGAGACCTACGAGGTGACCAACTCCTGCTCGAACCCCTTCCTCCAGGTTTGGAAAGGGGGGATCAAGCCTCTGTACGAC
>JACQUM010000147.1 GCA_016210295.1 Chloroflexota bacterium
CACCAGGCAGGAGGAACCAAGAGATGAGCGATGCTAGCCGGAGAACTCGGACCCAGAAGTGGGGCTGGGGCATTCTCATCTCAGTGAGCGCCATCCTGGTGCTCAACGGCGTGGGTCTGTACTTCCTGAGCGCCAGCCCGACCACTTTTGAACAGGACACGGGCGTCCCAATGGCCGAGGTCAGGCAGGCCTATCCAACCGTTGCCGACCAGGTCGTGCGAGAAGGCCAGAACGTCTCGATATTGCTCACCAGCCTTGGATTGCTGGCATTGGCTGTAGCTGTGGAAGGCTTCCGCCACGGTTCACGCTGGGCCTGGAACTCCACTTGGGTCTTGGTCGCGTGGCTGGTGGTGGGCGGGACCCAGATGTTGTTGATCAATGGCCGCCTTGATCTCGGTGGCTTCTATTTGGCCTTCGCCGCCGTTGCCCTGCTGGGCCAACTGCTGGCCCGCAGAGGGCTTGGGCGCTGAGAAGGGAGAAAACCGATGGCAACAGACATACGCGTCCAGGAGTACGAGATCGCCGAGCCGCGCCTCTTCCAGAGGTACGGGCTGGAGTACCGGTCACACTACTTCCAGCTAGACAACCCGCGCCTGCGGGCCAGGGTCATCGAAGTAGGATCGGGGCCGCCGGTGCTCTTCGTTCACGGCGGCGGCCTACCACTTCTTCCAGTTGCCCACGTATACCGCGACCTGGCGAGGCTTAGTAACGAGACTTACCACATTGGGGACCCCAAAGCGGGAGATCGCGCTGAAAGAAGAAGACCTGAAGCGTATTGCGCAGCCAGTGCTGTACATCTGGGGCGACAACGATCCGTTCGGTAGCCTCGAATTAGCCAGGAACGTCGTGCTAATCCTTCCGAAGGCAAAGCTCCACGAGATGAGGGCCGGTCACCTGCCTTTCCTCGACGATCCGGTTCAGTGTGGACGTGTCGTGAGCGAGTTTCTTAGTCAGCCCCAGTGAGCTAGCAGCTCTCTCAGTCTCGGTACGAGGTCGGGCCGCAAAAAGTTCGAGTACTGTCCGCTGAGCCCCACCATCGGGGATTCGAACTGAATCCTGTGTGACGAAAGGGAATCCTTCTGGAGAGAGAATGAAAAGGTATCGCCTGCCATGAGTTTGAGGTTGCGTAAGCCCAGCATCGTGCTCGCTAACATTTGAGGGCCTCGAAAGGCACGCTTGTTAGTGGATGTGAGCAAGTAGTCCTAGACCGAGGAGTATAATTCCTGAGCTGAGTGTTGTCGGTGGTATGCGGTCATCCCAGGGCGAGCGGCGTCAAAAGAGGCCGGTCAGGCCAACGTGAGGGGCTCCACACTCACGCCGTCCGTGGGGTCCAGCGTCACCAGCGACACCGTTTTGGGCTGGGTGCCGGAAGGGGCCCCGGAGTAGAAGGCCGGAGGCCCTTCCCGCGTCACGTCGCGGAAGACGTGGACGTGCCCCAGAGCGATGTAGTCGCAGTCGGCCTGAGCCAACTCCCGGAAGGTGATGGGCGACGAGCGGTCGAGTGTGCCCTGTCCGTCCATCACCAACCCGTGGGCCACGACGACGAACCAGCCGTCTGACGGCCGGGCGGGCAGTCCCTCCAGGGGGCGGAAGGACGGCGAGTGGTCGTAGACGGGCCTGCCCCAGACCGACAGTCCCAGGGCAGAAGAGGTGAACGTCTCCCCCACCGCTTCTCGAAAGAGGTGGACGTTGGGAGGCAAAGAAAGCGGTTGGCGAGAGGCCCCGTTGGCGCCGGTCAGAAGGTCGTCGTGGTTGCCAGGAACGAAAAAAACCGGCCGTGCCAGCTCTCGAAACTCTTGAATCACGTGCCCCACCGTCTCCTCGGTCACTCGCGAGGAGTCGAATAGGTCGCCGGCAACGAGCACGGCATCTACCCCTTGCGAGCGGGCGGCGTTCACAACCCGACGGAGGCCGCGAAGGGCCTCCGTCGGGTAGACGTCGCTTCCCAGGTGGAGGTCCGAGGTATGGAGCAGAGTCAGACGGCGCTTCGACACGCTACCTCCCCCTCCATCGGAGGGAGACCACTTCCCTGACCCCGTCGCGGATGAACTGGCAAGGCATCTCCACTCCTTCGCACGGGGCATATGTCAACGGTAACCGCCCGTAGTGTACCACCAGAGAGCCTCTCAAAAGAGTACGAGACCCCCCTCTTGGGAGCTTCCGCTACAATGGTCTCGCCATGACCGCCTCCCCCGCGTCGAAGCCTACCGTGGACATCGTCATCCCGGTCTACAACGAGCAACACTCGTTGCCGCGCTGCGTCGAAAGACTCCGCCCCTTCTGCCAGGCTATGCTGGATGCCTACCGCTGGCGGATCGTCATCGCTGACAACGGCTCGGTGGACGACACTCACCAGGTGGCCGTGGCGCAGCACCTGCTCTTTCCGGAGGAGGTGGACATTGTCCACCTGGACCAGAAGGGGCGGGGCCGCGCCCTCAAGCGCACCTGGCTGGGGAGCGAGGCGGACATCGTCTGCTACATGGACGTGGACCTCTCCACGGAGCTGGAGGCTCTCCCCGTCCTCCTGGGCGCCATCCGGGCCGGCTTCGACGTCGCCACGGGGTCGCGTCTCAAGAAAGGGGCCAAGACCGCCCGGTCTCTGAAGCGGGAGATCACTTCCCGGGGCTACAACCTGCTGGTACGGCTCTTCTTCCAGACGAAGTTCTCCGACGCCCAGTGCGGCTTCAAGGCGGCCAGCCGCCGGGCGGTTCAGGAGCTGGTGCCGCTCATCGAGAACAACAACTGGTTCTTCGACTCGGAGCTGCTGATCCTGGCGGAGAAGAAGGGGTACAAGGTCTTCGACCTGCCGGTGGCATGGGTGGAGGACCCCGATACCAGGGTGAAGATCGTCCGGACAGCGCTGGAGGACATCCGGGGCCTGCTGCGCCTTCGCTTCGGCGGGATACCGGGCGGGAGGAAGGAGTAGGGCCCTCACCCCCTGGCCCCCTCTCCCTCTGGGAGAGGGGGGAGAAAGGTTTGAGGCTGGGGGGACACCCCCAGACCCCTGGCAGGGGCTCTGCCCCTGCACCCCTAACCCTGGCCCTGGACCTCAAGGCAGAGCCGGATGGCTTCTTTGATCCGCTCCAGCAGCTTGTCCATGGAGCGGGCCTGGGTGTGGCAGCCCGGGAGGGCCGGCACACTAGCGACTAAATAACCTGCCTCATCCCTCTCGATGACGACGGTGAACTCTCGTGGCATGAATCCCCCTTACGCCTGCGGGCGCACCTATTGTAGCGCAGAGCCGGAGGACATTGGTCTTCATGGCGTCGGCTCCGCAGCGAACTGGCTTTCACTATAGCACCAAGGCCCTAACCCCCTTCGGCGGGCTCAGGACGAGCACCAGTCCTGCCTATAATAGGCTCGTCACACCCGAGCTCCCAGGCGTAAAGCAAAATGCCGGATCCCTTCGACCGCCTCCTCTCCCGTCGAGGCCGACTGTCCCACCCCTGGAGCACGGTCGCCTCCCAGCCGCGACGCCCTGACCTCATCTCCTTCGGCGGCGGCGTCCCGGACCCCGCCTCTCTCCCCCTCGCCGAGCTGCAAAGAGCGGCGCGCACCGTCCTCAAGGCAGAGGGCACCGAGGCCCTCCAGTACGGGACCACCTACGGCGACTGGGCCCTCCAGGAAGAGCTTGCCAAGCGGCATGCCGTGCACCCCGATCAGGTCATGATCGCCACCGGTGCCTCGGGAGCCTTGGACGCACTGTGCGCCGCCTTCCTCGACCCCGGAGACATCGTCCTCACCGAGGAGCCCACCTTCACCGGCTCCCTGTGGACCTTTCGAGCCCACGGAGCGGAGCTTGTTCCGGTCCCCGTGGACGAAGGAGGGCTGAATACGCAGGCCCTGCGTCGGCTCCTCCGCGACCTGAGAAGCAAAGGAAAGCAGCCAAAGCTGGTCTACACGACCCCCGATTTCCAGACCCCCACCGGCACCACCCTCCACCCCTCCCGCCGGCAGGAGCTCGTGGAGATCGCCGCCGAGCACGGTTGCCTGCTGGTGGAGGACACCGCCTATACCGACATCCGCATCGAAGGTGAGAGCCTCCCCCCTCTCCTCTCCCTGGGACCGGACCAAACGGTCCAGATCGGGACGTTCAGCAAGACCATCGGGCCCGGGCTCCGCGTCGGCTGGCTCCTGGGAGCCCCCGGTGCCGTCGCGGCGGCGGCGCGAGTCCGGACGGACATGGGCTCCAGCGTCCTCTTGGGCCGCATCCTCGCCCGGTTCCTGGCTCAGGGCTCCCTGGAGCCCCACCTGGCGCGGGTCCGCGAGCTCTACGGGGCCAAGCGGGACACCCTGGTCGCGGCCCTGACCGAGCACGTCGGCGAGAATGGGGCCTGGAGCGTCCCGACCGGAGGGTTCTTCCTCTGGCTCCGGCTGCGCCGCGAGTTAGACGCCCGACAGCTCCTTCCTCTGGCCCAAAAGGAAGGGGTCTCCTTCATCCCCGGCTTTCGGTTCCTGGTGGAGGACCGCCCTCTCCCAGCCCTCCGCCTCGCCTTCAGCCAGCTCCCCCTGGCGGCCATCAAGGAGGGAGGACGGCGGCTGGGAAAGGCCCTTCAAAGGGCCTAGGCCAGCACCGAGCAGAATGCTGAAAAAGGGGGGCCCAGAGGGGCGAAGCTCCGGCGCTTGCCCTGATCCTTCCGCGGCAGGACGAAGGGCTAGGGGGATGGTCGAAGCGCTACAATGAAGTTCCGGCTTCCCTTCCCGAACCTCGGGTGAGTCCCGGGGGGGCCAAGCCCTCCTGGGCAGGGCCGTCCCAGGCCATCCTCACCCTCCCGCCGCCGCTGGCTCCTCGCCATTGACAGAGGCAAGAAGAGGTTTATACTGGCATCTCGGGTCGCTCATGAGCGGCTCCTTTTTGCGTCTGGCACCTTAACAAGTGAATAGGGAAGCAAGGTTCTGATCGCGGCTCGTGAAGAGGTCAAGCTACTAAGGGCACGCGGTGGATGCCTTGGCACCAGGAGCCGAAGAAGGGCGTAGCATGGCTGCGAAAAGCCTCGGCGAGCTGCCTAGCAAGCTTAACCGAGGACTCCCGAATGGGGAAACCCATCTCGCTTCATAGCGGGATACCCCCGGCCGAACACATAGGCCGGGAGGAGGCAAGCGGGGGAACTGAAACATCTAAGTACCCCGAGGAAAAGAGACTATTCCCTCAGTAGCGGCGAGCGAAGGGGGAGAAGCCTAAACCGGGGCCGACTTAGTGGTCGGCGGACCTATGGGGCCCCGGTGTTGTAGGACCCGATTGTGGGCCCCGCCGGGCTCGCAGGGAGTTACAAACCGCTCTCCTAGCCGAAGGTCCCTGGAAAGG
>JACQUM010000148.1 GCA_016210295.1 Chloroflexota bacterium
GATGAGGGCCCAGGAGACGGAGTCAAGCTCCGTGCCGCCCAGGTCTTTGGGAAAGCCTGCCTGGGTGAAGCCGGCCTCCGAGAGGTTTTTGAGAACGTCGCTGGGGTAGTTGCCCTCGTCAATGGCGCGGGCCTGTGGCCGAATGGCCTGGTCGGAGAAGCGGGCGACGTCGGCGCGCAGCGTACGCTGGGCCGGGGTCAGGCTGTAGTCACGGTGGGAGGTGGCAGGCAAGGATACGCTCCCAATAACGTTCTGGAATTGCGAAGGACGGTAGCAGTACATCACTGAGGGCGTAGCGTGTCAAGGGGTGGGTATTGGGAACAGGGTGGCGGCGGACCTTGTTCCCGCAGCCTGAAGGCCGCGGCATCATGCCGCTTTGTTCACGATGCGGTGCTGTCCTATTGCGTGTCACTCCTCGCTGCGCTCGGAATCTAGGGCATCACGCACCAACAGAGACATGAGCCCTCATCGAGGCGGCGCGTCCTAGATTCCTCGGCCCCACTGCGGGGGCCTCGGAATGACATCCTATACTCGGAACGCACTGACAGGCTGAAGAGCAGGGTACCCTCAGAGCCGTTCACACGATGATAGGGCGCTGCCCAGAGCGGACTCTTGAGCAGGGGGACGCTTACGTGCGGGTTGGCGAGAGAAATCTCCCGTTCGCGCCTGGAACCCGTTGTCACTGGACGGGGCGCCTTTCCACCGCTATACTCTTGGGCAACGCCAAAAAGGCAGTGGTCACGAACACCTCAGAAAGGGGTCAGCATGAAGAAGGCTCTTTATGGGTTGGGACTCCTGGTTCTCACAATGGCGATGGCCCCAGTTGTGGGGGCCTGCGCACAACCAACAGCGACCCCTGAGGTGGTACAAGCGACGATTCCTGAGGTTGTCCTCACCGCCGCCGACTACTCGTTCACCTCTCCGGCGAGCATCGCTGGGGGCCTGACTCGCGTACGCTTGACCAACAGCGGGGCGGAGAGCCATCACGCCCAGTTCCTGCGCCTCAACGAGAGCGTGACGGTGGACCAGTTCACCACCACCCTCCAGAGCGCCCTCCAGGCGATTCCTACCGAGGGTGAGGCAGCGCTGGGGAGGATCTTCGCCGTCGTGACCTTCGAGGGTGGCCCTGCCACCACCCTGGCAGGGCAGCAGGGAGAGGCCGTGGTTGACCTGAAGGCGGGCCAGTATGTGTTGGTCTGTTTTGCGCCTGACGCAACCGGGGTGCCGCACCTCGCCAAAGGCATGGTCCAGCCCCTCACGGTGGCGGCCGCGCCCGCGACAAGGCCACCAGAACCAACGGTGAAGGCCACAGTAGACCTGAACAACTTCGCCTTCACCGGCTTCCCGGCGATGAGCACAGGCAAGACGACCCTGAAGCTGATGAACAAGGGGACGGAGCCCCACGAAATGGGTGTGGTCCGCCTGAAGGGGATCACGGCTGCGCAGTTCCTGGAGATCCTGAGCGCACCCCCTGGCGGAGAGGCGCCATCGGGCCCGCCTCCTTTCGAAGACGCTGGCGGGTTCCAGGCCATGATGCCAGGAGAGACGGGCTGGGCGGTCCTGGACCTGACGCCTGGGGAGTACGCGCTCATCTGCTTTGTCCCCTCTCCAGCAAACGAGTTCAAGCCCCATGTGGCGCTGGGAATGTTCTACCCCTTCACGGTCAAGTAAGGGTATCCGTCGCCTAAAAAGGGGGTGGCCCACGGTGGGCCACCCCCTTCATCTTTGCGCGCCAACCTGGCAGGCTTGTCCCTACGGTTCTTCCCGCCTATAATGCGTGCTGCTGAGGCACGCTGCCAGGCAGCGATACCCTCGCCAGACCACCGTAAAGGAGCCATCATGTTCGTCATCGAAGGGGGCCGGCGGTTCGTCATACCGAGGACGGAGCTGACCTACCCCTCTCACGTGCTGCGGATGCACCAGAACGCCGCCGGCGCGCCGGTGGACCATGTGATGGCCGACTTCGAAGACGCCTGCCCCTACGAATTCAAGGGCGAGCCCTCCCGGAAGGTGATGGTGGAGGCGCTGAACACGGTGGACTTCGGCCACAAGGTGGTCACTATTCGGCCAAACAACATCAGCTCGCCCTTCTTCCTGGGGGACCTGCGGGCCATCATGCTGGGGGCTCCCGACCGGTTCCACGGCATCATCCTCCCCAAGACCACCGGCCCTGAGGACATCATCTACCTGTCCAAGCTGCTGGACGGCCTGGAGCGGGAGGGCGGCTGGAAGACAAGGGTGATGGTCGAGGCCCTTATCGAGATCCCCGTGGCGGTGGTCAAAGCCTACGAGATTGCTACCGCCTCGGACCGGATGGTGGGACTGATCTTCGGCATTGCCGACTTCTCGGCTGCCATCGGCGTGCGAGAGATGGTGAAGGACCAGAACCAGAACTTTCACTACGCCAAGCAGGCGGTGGTGGTGGCGGCCAAGGCGGCGGGGCTCCTCGCCGTTGACAACGCCTTCCTGACCATCATCCGACGAGACGCCCCGCCCGAAGAGGCGAACCGCATTCGGGAGGAGCTACGGCACAAGAATATGGGTGCAGCGAATCTGGGCATGGACGGAACGTGGGTGATCCACCCCCAGCAGGCGGAGATCGCCAACGACTGCTTCAGCCCCAGCGACGATGAGGTTAAAGCGGCGCAGCGGGCTGTGGACTACTACCACCAGCAGGGAGGCGGCGCCCTGATGTTCCCGGAGACGGGGGAGTTCCTGGATGAGGCCATCATCAAGGGGAAGCTGATGCACCTGGCGAAAGGGGTCCAGGCGGGCAGGGTGGACGCCGCCTATCTGGCCGAGGCGGCAGCCAAGTCCAAGGCAATTACGGGGTACGACATCCTGCAGATGATGAAGCGGGTGGCGTAGGAATATAGGGGGAACCTCTTTGCAAAGAGGTTCCCCCTAGCCCCTTCGAGAAAACCCCAGGAGGAACGCATGCGCTTTTACGAGTACGAGGCGAAGGCTTTGCTAGGTCGCCAAGGGCTGCCCACGCCCAAAGGCGGCAATGCCAAGACCGCCGAGGAGGCTGAGAAGGCCGCCGCCACAGTGGGCGGGCCGGTGGTCCTGAAGTCGCAGGTGCTGACGGGCGGCCGCATGAAGGCCGGGGGCATCAAGTTCGCTAGCTCGCC